>CAWUIU010000176.1:0-7274 GCA_963922285.1 uncultured Oligoflexia bacterium
TAAAGAATGCTCCTTCTGGGTCCATCTGCCACTGGTCCATCACTCGGTTTAAATCACCAAAATTATGGGCCATAAGAGGCGCTGCTCGCAGAAAGTTAATATGATCCTTATCTTCACGAAGCTGAAGAAGGAGATCTTCTTCTTTCTTTATTTCAGCTAGGATGACCTCGGCCATTTCCTGCGCTAATTCAGTTTTTCTATTTTTTTCGAGAGCACAATATGCACCAATGGCGACACTCAGCCATGTCCCCTCATGGGTGCTCATGACTTCATCATTAATACGATTATAAGACTTTCGATTAGTAACTGGAGCGTAGTCCCATTTCCAAGATTCGATTGTCAGCCTGGCCATTCTATCAATATGCTTACCTATCGATCCATGCTTCCAAAGACTTTCTCTAATTTGATTATCAACATCCGTTGGAACAAAAGTCCCAGCAGTGCTCCAATGAGCACATAAGCAAATATGAAAGTATTCAGTAAGATTGATATTATTTAGCTGTTTAAGATTCTTCTTATAAAATCTAAGTTTTTCCAAGTACTCTCTCTGAGGAAGACTTGTATCAATTTCCCTCTGAAATAAGAATGGAGCCGTATTTTCAACATGCTTAAGTAGAATATTAGGTGCAATTCCAACACCTTGAAGTGCCATCGACGATTTATTTTTCTTTCCCATGAGGGCTTTTAGCATAAATGCTTATAATCTGTGAATTAATGACAATAATGTGGGACAAATTTACACAAATTTTGTTATAGAAGGTTCATGTTTTCAGATTCACTTATTAGACTAAATAAATATATATCACAAAGTGGTATTTGCTCGAGACGAGAGGCTGATCGTTTTATTGATGAGGGAAAGGTTTTCATCAATGGGAAGAGAGCTGGAACAGGAGATAAAGTTGCTCCTGGGGATACTGTTAAAGTAAATGGCCGAACAATTGAGCCAAGAGATGAAGACCGTCTGGTTCTTATTGCTCTTAATAAGCCCGTTGGTATTGTTTCCACAACTGAGAGCAGTGAAAAAGACAATATTGTTGATTATATCGGTCATCCGCAAAGAATCTTTCCAATTGGTAGGCTCGATAAGGACTCCAAAGGACTAATTTTTCTTACCAGCAATGGAGATATTGTTAACAAGATTCTCCGTGCTGGAAATAATCACGAAAAAGAATATATCGTAACTGTGAATAAACCAATTACAGATGAATTTGTTGAAGGAATGAGTAAGGGTGTCCCTATCCTTGGTCAGGTGACGAAGAAGTGTAAGGTTGAAAAAGTTTCTCCTGATTCATTTCGTATTATTCTCGTTCAGGGGCTTAATCGTCAAATTCGTCGAATGACAGAGCATTTTGGCTTTGAAGTTACGAAGCTTGAGCGTGTGCGCATCATGAATGTTAGTCTTAAGGGACTTGCACCAGGAGACTGGCGGGATCTAACAGATGATGAAATGAAGAAGCTTGCAAAACTAATCGAAGGCTCTTCTTCTGAATCAAATAAAGCACCTCAGAAAAAGACAAACAATCAACAGAAGAAAAAAATCGACAAGCTTCCACTTATTGATCTCGATAAAGAATTTAGAAATAAACCACGTCGTGGTGGACCTAAGAAAGCAAATAATAAGAGACGTCGTAGGTAAAAATACTAATAATCGATCTTTGCCCTGTCAGCATAAGCTAAAAGAAAACGAACTCTCTCCATAAAGCGAATTGTATCTTCCTTACCTATTCTTTCAATCATTTCTGCTTCAAACTCGTCTGTTTGATTCTCTCTTAATTTTCTTAATACCTTTTTTCCTTTGTCTGTGGACATGAAAGAGAATAATTTCATACTGTACTGAGAATAAGGAACAGGTTGCATATTGGATCTTCCAGTAAAAGAGAGGGCATGATCGATAGAAATAATTTCACCATCTGCTCTAATCAAAAAATTATTTCCTCGATCTCGATTATCGATAAGAAAATCGAAAAAGTGTTGTTTATTACGACTCTCTTTATTGGCTTCTTTACCAAGGTAGCTAGTCGCTTCCTTTTCATGGTCAGCGAAAGCTTGTAAACTTCCATGTCTGCCACCTATCTTTCTTTCAACTGTTAGCGGTACAAGACCAAAGTCAAAGAAATCATCAATCTGATACGCGATAAGCTCAGCTCTTGCATTAACTTGCCAATCTTTATCGTGACTAGGCTTAAAAATTGCTTTTGAACCATCTTTAAATTTAACAATATAAGAAACTGTCGCTCCTGCACTTTCATTGGGTACAATTTCAGAAATCTCCTTTGTCATTAAGTCGAGCTCTGCTTTGGTAAATTCCTTTTGACCAATGCCCACTACTGGGTTTCTAAGATTTTTTGATTCCGCAGATCGAAAGAAGTTAATTGATGGGTCATAGCTTGAATAGCCGTTTCCATCGACAGCCGGCTTTGGATCATAAAAATCATAACCATCAAGTTTTGTTTGAGGTGGAGGAGTTTTTCCTTGTCTCATATTCATAAAAAATCGATAATCACTCTCTCCTCTGCTAATTCTCGCATTTTGCTTAAATTCAAGGTCAGAGTTTGAAGGCAGCTCAATATTCAAGTCTCTCTGCTCTGCGGCAGTAATAAATTCAGAGGCCTTGTGAAACTCAACTTCCGAAAATTTATTTTTCAATACTGTTGCAACATTACTTAGTTTTTCTGATACTGGTTCTAAGAACTTAGCATTCTTGCCTAGTTCGACCGCTTCTGAAACTGGTAATATACCAGTCGGTGCAAGAAGAACTGTTGTTCTCTCTTCGCTGATTAGTTCTTTAACTGTTCTAGCATCGACAAGACCAGAGTTGAATTCAACAATTCTATTTTGTATTTGCCCTTCAAGATAAGCTAATCCAATTGCCTCTGCTCCTACAAAAGCTCCAAAAGCACACAGCATTCCACCACTTGCACCACAAATAAAGCCTGCTCCAACAACCGCAGCACCTATACCAATATCGGCCAATATTTCGTCTGATTCACTTTCATCAACAAACTTTTGAAAGACTCGACATCCAAGTTCCTTATTTGGATGTTGAGATAAATAACTCTCGGCAAATGCTTTGTAAGAAACCAAGGAGTAAAGATCATCTTCATCCATCTGTTCGATTTTTTCAATTGATGAAGCTATGGAAGACCTTACTTTATCAACCGCTTCCTTCAAAGCTACGTAATATCGCTCATCACTAGCATCACTATCTAAATGGATATAAAGGAGCAATGGATTTTCTGAGAGTAAGTTGAGATATTTTTTAGAGTAATCTTCTCTTCCTTCTCCTTCAAACCTCTTCGATGATTCAACAGCTCTTTGTGAAATATTACTAAAGCACTTTTTATCATCTACACTAAGACAATTTAGGACTTCTTCACTCTGCTCTTCTTCCCATTCTTTTTTATAATCTTGAATCTTCTTATCATAAATTTCTCTGAATCTTTCATCTTCTTTACCTGTAACTCTTGGAACTTTAAGACTAAGAGCAAACCCTAGATCATGGGTTGGTTTCTTTCGATATGGTGTCACTTCCTCAATACTAAATGCACCGATAGCAAGAGGTCGATCCTTAAAAGCCATATATTCCCTAAGCAAGGGAATTTTCTTTTTTATATCATCTCTTAATTTTAACGCGACATTATTGCATAAACTCTTTTCATGAAAGCATTGAAAGAGGGACTCGAATTCTAAATACTTTTGTTGAAGTTGTTTTAAAACAAATTGCTTAAAATCAATTAATTGATAATTCTTATATAACTCAACTGATATAAGTTGAGACTTTGATTGAACGTCTTGAATTTTACTTACCGGATGAATCTCACCATTCTGACATTTCAAATAGAATGATTTTTCGTGATTAAATTCTTCGCATTGCTTAAAGGAAAAATCTTCTTGAGATTTCAATAAATGTGTTCTTTTAAATATCTTCTGCGAAATTCTTTTCTGTCTGTTATTTATTGCATAGACATTAGCTAAGTTAAAAACTAGAAAGAATAAAATTATTTTACGCAACATCAATGACTTATCGGATTCATAGATATAAAACCTTAGTACTCAGCTCAGACAAATTTGCCTAATATCAAGGACTTAAAATTTGTTATCTTAAGAGTAGCCCCTTTTAGAAAGTATTCGATTCAAAGAATTAGAAAATTCAATCTTATCTTTTTGACTATATGAGCTTAGACCACCAGTAATGAGTCCACCATCTCTAAGATCTTTCATAAAGTCTCTCATAGAAAGCCTTTCACCAATATTTTCCTCATCATACAACTCTCCACGAGGATTAATGGCCATTGCTCCTCTTTTCACAACTTCACTGGCAAGAGGTATATCGGCAGTTATGACAAGATCAATTTCCGATACATGATCTGCGATATATATATCAGCAACATCGGCTCCGCTATCGACTTTTACAAATGAAATAAGCGGAGTGTGAGGGATATTCATATAAGAATTGGCTACGAGACAGACTTCAATTTGAAAACGACTTGAAAATTTAAAGATCACTTCTTTAACTGCTTTTGGACAAGCATCAGCATCAATCCATATTTTCATTTTTTTACTTTCAGCCATTATTAGATAGTCCTAACCTTAAATTTCTTCTTTTTAATACGCCCATTTCTAAGAGATTCTTCAACTTCTGAAATATGAGACGAACTAATTGCAACAAAGCTTGCTGTATTTGTAATATTAATATCTCCAATATTATTAAAGTCGATCCCTGATTCACCAACAATGGCACCAACGATATCACCAGGTCTTAATTTGTCTCTCTTTCCACCATTGATCATTAAGGTCTTCATTTGTGGCACAACAGAGTATTCCTCAGAAGCTTCAATTTCATTCAAAAACTTGAGTTCATGCTGACTACTTTGATACTCTAGAATTTTTTCAAAATTATCTAATTCCTGATTGACTAAAAAACTAATGGCACGCCCTTCACTTCCTGCTCGTCCCGTTCGACCAATTCGGTGAACATGAACTTCAGGGTCATTTGAAAGATCGTAATTAACAACAAGATCGAGACCTTTTACGTCAATTCCTCGAGCGGCAACATCGGTAGCGACAACACCCAGGAGACTTTTGTTTGAGAAAGTTGTGAGAACTTTTGTTCTCTCATTTTGATCAAGGTCACCATGAATAGCAGCGACCTTAACACCTGCTTTCTTTAAATCTTTGGCAACCACATCTGTTATTCTCTTCGTTTTACAAAAAACGATAAATCTTTCAGATTGGTACTTTTTTAATACCTTTATAAGAGCTTCTGTCTTTTCTTTATGGGATTCAACTTCATAAAATTCTTCTTGAATAACGTTGGCCTGATGAGAGACATCAACTGTTACCTTCTTAGCATCTCTTTGTAGTTTTGAACTCAACTCTTCTATGTCATGTGGAAATGTGGCTGAAAAAAGAAGAGTCTGTCTTTTTCTTGGCACAAAGCTTGTGATGCGATTAATCTCCTCTGAAAATCCCATATCAAGCATACGATCCGCTTCATCAAGAACATAGTATGTTACAAATCTAAGATTTATAATTTTCTTTTTTAAGAGTTTTAAAACTCTTCCCGGTGTTCCAACAATAATATGCGCTCCATGAGAGAGGGATCTTTCTTGTTGGTATTCAGACTTTCCACCAGTAATCGTTAGTACCTTTACGTTAGGTATTTTTCTAGCTAGTGTTCGAAGTTCTTTTGCCACTTGTTCTGCAAGCTCACGTGTGGGACAAAGGATGAGAGATTGAGGTCTGTTTTGCCTAAAATCTAGACCATTAAGAACACCAAGACCAAAGGCAGCAGTCTTACCACTCCCTGTCTTTGCCTGAGCAATAATATCATCACCAGCAAGAACAATAGGAAGACTCTTTTCTTGAATAGGAGTCATGGTGTGAAACTTAAGATCCGCAAGGTTTTCGATAAGCCTTGGATCTATATCAAAGTCTTTAAATTGATTTGTCATAATATATTCTTCTTATTTTTTAGTTTGACGACGACGATTACGAGATCCCTGTCCTTTTTTATGAACATACTTACCTTGAACAGGTTGTTTCTTCTTAGGATCTCGAATTTCTTCAGCAACACCATGAAATGCATGTGATTCATCCACAGGTATTTTATAATTAATTGTCTTTTCGATATCTTTTAAAAGTTTTCTCTCTGTTGGATCACAAAAAGAAATAGCAATTCCATCTTTGCCTGCTCTAGCAGTTCGACCAATACGATGAACATAACTCTTAGGATCATCAGGAAGATTATAGTTAATGACATGAGTGATACTTGAAACATCAATACCCCTCGCCGCAATATCAGTTGCGACAAGAACACGAACCTTACCTGAACGAAAACCATTTAAGGCTCGCTCTCTCGCGCCTTGTGATTTATTACCATGAATAGCCGCTGCTGTTATTTCTTCTTTTTCAAGATGCTGAGCAACTCGATTTGCCCCGTGCTTCGTTCTTGTAAAGACAAGCATATGCTTAATGCTCTTATCTTTTAAAATACTCTTTAAAAGCATTGGCTTATTAGCTCTTTCAACTAAATTAATTCTTTGGTCAATTTTTTCAACCGTCGTTGATTCAGGAGTAACCTCAACTCTTTTTGGATTTTTTAAGATTGTCTTTGATAATTCTGAAATATCATCTGGCATGGTCGCCGAAAATAGTAGAGTCTGTCTCTTTTTAGGCAATTTTTTAATAATCTTATTCACATCATTAAAGAATCCCATATCAAGCATTCGATCTGCTTCATCTAGAACAAATGCTTCAAGTTGTTCAAATATAACATGACCATCTCCCATTAAATCAAGAAGTCTACCTGGCGTAGCAATAATAATATCTGTTCCACGTGCTAGTTTCTGAATTTGAGGATTCGGACTAACTCCGCCAAAAATAACGGCACTTTTAAGCTTTAAGCCTTTTGAGTAATGCTTGATATTCTCTTCGATCTGTGAAGCCAGCTCTCTCGTAGGTGTTAAAATCAAACAACGCATACGAGCAGGTTTAGTTTTCACTCTCTTACTTCCAAGATTATTTAAGATCGGTAGTGAGAAAGCAGCCGTTTTTCCAGTTCCGGTTTGAGCAATACCCAGGATATCTCCGCCCTTAAGTAAGTGAGGAATTGAGCCCTCTTGAATAGGAGTTGGTCTCTCGTAACCTTTGAGATCTAGTGCTTTTAAAATAGAAGGTAGTAAATTCAAAGACTTGAATGTTGTCATATTAATTCCTAGAGGCTTTTAGCCATTTATCTAGCGCCTAATCCAAATACCGGCCCTAAAAGTAAA
>CAWUIU010000177.1:0-7262 GCA_963922285.1 uncultured Oligoflexia bacterium
CCTCGTTGGCTTTTTATTGAGTACTTCCCCCGAAACAACATGCTCCTTAATCGTACTTATTTTTAAATAGCTTTTTTCATTTAAAAGAAGTGCGACGTCAATTCCTCTTCTATCTGGTGACTCGGTCTGAATAATTTTCGTATAACCAAGCTCTTTTGCTAGTAGCTTTAAAACTCTTGAATTTTCGACCTCTGTTAAAGTAAGAATGTCGGGGAAAGAGCCATTTGCCATTACTGCTTTCTTAATCTGACTAATTTTTAAATTCAACTTATCTCGGGTCCAATCAGTATTTAGACATTCTTTTCGTCGGTAGTCAGATATCATTTTCTGACAGTTTTCAATTTTTTTAGGATAGTTTTTTGGGAGAAAAGTCCAATCGTTCTTACCTTCATCATGTGTAACATCAAACAAATTCTCCACATTATACGTCATAACACTAATTTCATTAGACTTCGCATTTACAAAAGTACAAAGAAAAACAAAAATAACAAAAGGCTTTACAATCAAACTCATCACTCCTCCCAAAGTCACAGAGAATTAAAGATTCTCTTTAATCCAAACAAGCGCATCTTCATGGTGAGTCTTCGTTTTAACCTTATCCATAATATGTTTTAAGCGCCCATCTTCACCAATAATAAATGTAGTTCTTATAACACCCATGAACTCTTTGCCCATAAATTTCTTAAGACCCCAACATCCATACTTTTCAGTAACACTTTTGTCTTCATCTGAAAGAAGTGTAAAGTTTAAGTCATCTCTTTGTTCAAACTTTTTCAATCTTGCAACAGGATCAGGACTAACACCGAGAGCAACAATTCCATTCGCGGAAAGTTTTCTCTTGCTATCTCTTAATGAACATGCCTGAACTGTACAGCCAGGAGTCATCGCTTTAGGGTAAAAATAAAGAATTACTTTCTTACCTTTGAAATCTTTTAAGCTGACTTTATTTCCATCTTGATCCAGCATCGAAAATGCTGGTGCCATATTTCCAATCTTTGGGAAACTCATTCCTACTCCTTATTAACGAATATTCTAAATTTACAAGTTAAAAACTATCGCGAAGTTCACGAAGCTTCAAGAAAACTTCTTCTTCAGTGGAACTTTCATCAATTCCATCCAGATTTTCTCTAACTTCTTTTGAATTAAGACGAAAGAATACATTCATTCCTCTTTCTTGAGAGATCGTTGTCGAAAAATTATCTGTGGCGAAGCGCTTAACCTGCTGCAACAAGTCTTTTGCATAAAAATTACGAGGCTCCCTCTGAATAGTGAAGCGTAGATTTTTTTCAATATAATCATGTCCTGGATAGAGCTTAACATTATCCTTTAAATACATATCAAGTCTCTTTATCGTTTTAAATAGTATTTTAGGATCCCCTCCTTGCTTACAGTTCCCCACTCCAGCATTAAAGACAGTATCCATTGTAATAATACCAAATTGAGCATCATTAGAATCGCGTACCATCAAACTAATATGTGTCTTTGTATGTCCAGGAGTATGTAGAATCTCAAGAGTTCCTTCTTTAAGAGGAAATCTGTCTCCTTGTGAAAGATATTTATCGACATTATCGATGACACCTTCAGCAGTTTTGTGGGCCCAAACTTCAGCTCCAGTCTTTGCCTTTAGTGCATCACGGGCATAGATATGATCAAGATGCTCATGGCTAATGATAATTACTTTTACAGTCTTACCATTTTCTACACACCACTTTTCGACTTGCTCAGCAATTAACGGGTCAACCACAATTACATCTGTATCATTCAACTCTAGAAAGTAGTTGAAATTTCTCAGGGGACTGTTTGTGAACAATTGGTGTACAATCATATCTATTGATCTCGACTCACTAATTTACTCAATGCGTAGCACTGATTTTTCATTCTAACAGTGTAATGATAGTATATTCATTGATTTTTTTAAACAAAGGGACGAAAGTGATCGATCTACCAATTTTAACTAAAATATTTCTAGCATTTCTCTGCCTCAAAGGACTTATTGAGGCCTATCTGGACAGAAGAAATATTAGACATATCTACTCAAATAAGAACAAAGTACCCGTAAAGTTTACTGACCAAATCAGCCTAGAAGATCATAAGAAGGCAGCCAACTATTCTGCAGAAAAACTGAATACATCACAATTTTTTAATCTCCTCGGTTATGGGGTTCTGTTGGCATGGACACTCGGTGGCGGAATAGATGCCCTCAACTCACGAATCAGAGGATTTGAGTTATCTGAGTTATGGACTGGCGTAGCTTTTATCATTTCATTTTCTATTATCGGATCATTAGTTTCTTTACCTGCAAGTCTATACAATACATTTGTCGTTGAACAAAAATGGGGCTTTAATAAAACGACTCCTAAGGTATTTATTACGGATATGATAAAAGGGTCAATTATTGGTCTTATTATTGGAACACCGCTTATTGCTGGAATCCTCTGGATAATGGAAAAAATGGGAGACTACTGGTGGGCTTACACATGGATTTTTCTTTCAGTCTTTCAACTTCTTATGATGTGGATCTATCCAACATTTATCGCTCCAATCTTTAATAAGTTTGAGCCTTTAGAAGAAGGCGAAGTAAAACAAAAAATTGAACAACTTCTAGGGCGTACCGGGTTTGAAAGTAATGGTCTTTTCATCATGGATGCTAGCAAAAGAAGTGGACATGGTAATGCATATTTCACCGGCTTTGGAAAAACAAAGAGAATTGTCTTCTTTGATACGCTTATAAAGACACTTAATGCTGATGAAATTGAAGCCGTGCTCGCTCATGAGCTTGGTCACTTTAAAAGGAAGCATGTTTTAAAGCTGATGATCAAAGCATTTGTTTTTAGCTTTATTGGTCTTTTTGTCTTAGGCTATCTCATGAAATCTCAGGCATTTTTTAATGCTCACGGAGTTAGTTCAACTGAGCCATATATTGCTTTAACTCTTTTTATGCTCGTTAGTGGTATCTACACATTCTTTATTACACCTCTCTCTTCTTGGACATCGAGAAAGTATGAGTTTGAAGCTGATGAATTTGCAGCTAAACATTCAAGTGCTAAAGAACTGATCTCAGCACTTGTTAAAATGTACAAGGATAATGCCAGTACTCTTACTCCAGATCCAATGTACAGTGCTTTTTACCACTCTCATCCACCGGCCCTAATAAGAGTAAATTTCTTAGAAAAATTCTTACCAAAGTCAGAATAAAAAAGGGCTCTTAATTAAGAGCCCTTTTTATTATACTTATTTTGAAGCAACTTCAGTCATATGAATTACATTTAAAGTATCTTCATTATTGCAATTTGCATATGGAATTGTTCCATCAGCATTCTTTTTTACTTTTTTGACTTTAGTAATCTTAAACTTTGTTCCAGGCGCGAAGAGAACTTCGTCTTCACTTTTGTATGCACTCATTGGAGCAATATAACGTCCAGTTTTACTTGTAATGACCATCTTTACATTTCCAGACCAACAAAACCCTTTCTTTTTAGAAGATGAAGTATAGGCTTTAAACAACTTAGGAGCTCCTTTTTTCATTGCCGAAATAAACCTTGAAACAGACTTCTTCTTTTCAAAACGAACAACTTTTCCTTTATACTTTGGCAGTTTACTCAAACCTGAATTGATTATTTTTACTATCGGCTTATATTTTTTCTTATCTGCTGCAGGAGCTTTACTCCCCTTTCTTAAAACAGAGTTAAGTTTTCGATAAATATCGTTCGTCGTATAAGAATAGATTCCCATTACTTCTTCTTTCTTTAATTTTTTAAAAATATTGTAGTGATTTTCAGCTAATTGGTTACACAGACCATTTTGAGACTCTAATCTTTCAATATAGTTGTCATACTTATAATCACCAACAACAGATGCTATAGCTGCCAAACCACTGGCTGTTTCTGTTTTACATGCAAAGACATTAGATAATGAGTATAGACTTACTATTATAGCTATTACGATTGTTGACTTCATTTCCCCCCCCAGAAAAATAACTGGCCGCAATCTAACATATATTTATTTGGTTCGACGTAAGAATGTAAAGAATACACACATCTGCACAAGTACCAACTTGATACCAAGAAAGTAATTTTGAATGAGAGAAATAACAAAAAATCTTACAAACATACGTTTTAAATTCCACTTTCTCATCTCTCTCTTCTCACTTCATTTCTTATTCTTTATCATTGTCGCTGGGAGGGTATATGAGAGAAGTTTTTCTATTCATATTCGCTTTAGGTATTTTTCAAATAACTACTTATTTCTCAGACTATAATCAAAGATCTGGTCTCAGAAATAACATCAGCTTCATAAAAATTATGAAGCAGAGACCTATTGATGATCAAGGACCATCTGAAGATAGGGACCGTGATAGGAATAGGGATCGCAATGATGGAAAAAAGGAACGTGAAAAAGAACCTAAAAATCAGAGGGAGATGAAGGACGCTTAAGCGGCGCCGTCTGTACTAAAGTCAGAAAACTTGATTTCTCTAGTGAAGTCCGCCATTGACCCAGCTACAGGCTCTTCCTCTTTTTCTTCCTTTGCCTGTGCTGGCTTATTTTCTTCTTTTGAATCATCGGCAGCTCTTACCTTTTCCTGAGTTTGATTATTTTGCTCTTCAACTTTATCTCTTGCAACCATGAGAACGTTTTCGAGATCCGAATGATCTTTGAGAAGTTTCTTCATTCTTATTAGAAGAGGCTTTAACTTTGGCTGGACGGAATATATTTTTTTGATAATTTTATTCATTTCACTTTCAAGTAGTTTTGCTTCACTTGCATAAGTAGAAATTAACTTTATTTGCGATTCTAACTTGTCTACATCCGACTGCAATTTAAGTAAGTGAATATTGCTGATATCGATTCCAGGGTTTATCCTATTATCTGAATGAGCCTCTTCTCCTGGAGAGACTTCAACAGAGCCTTCCTCACTCAACTGATGAACAATAGAGAATTGAATTCCCTGCTCTTCTAGTTTTTCAACTGCACCGAGGCTAACTTTATTTATGTTAATTTTCTTAGTCGAGTCATCACTCATTCAATTTTCCCAATATAATTGAAAGTCTTGTCACAATACATAATACCATATCGACTCACTCGGTTAAAAACTTTAGTGAAAATACCTTTATAAACTGCTGAATTTATGAGACTTTTAGACTTACTTCCCTAATCATCATGGAATTAGCAATGAAACCAATAGCTATTATTGACTGTGCAATTGATGGACCTTCATATCGTTGTACTAACAAAATGAGCGATACATTTAAAGTACCGATAACATATCATTGGGTATCTAAATATGGCCTTAACTCATTAAAAAGAATTGAAGAGCCGTCTGCTTATATTATTTACGGAAGTAAATCTAACGTCGATGAAAGGCTTTCTTGGCAAATAGAATTGGCAAGTTTTATAAAAGAGAAAATTGAAAAAGGGATACCCACCTTAGGAATATGCTTTGGCCATCAGCTTATAGCCGATGCCTACGGTGCAAGAGTAGACCTATTAATTGACGAAAACACAAAAGCCAAGGGTCTCAGAGAAATTGAGTTTACTGTTGATAAATTTGGTTATTCTAAAGGAGAAAAACTCTCCCTCTTTGTTTCCCATTATTATGAAGTAAAGGAACTTCCAAACGGTTTTATTCACCTAGCCTCTTCCCACGAATGTATATTTGATGGAATCGCTCATGAAAAACTTCCATTTCTAAGTTTTCAAGGACATCCAGAAGCTTCTGAATATTTTCTAGAAGATCAAGAAATTAAATTAACTAAGGATGAAATCGCTAAAGGAGAAAATGGAGGAAACGAAGTTCTAAGACGCTTCATCTCCATTCTCAAAAACAAATGATCTTACAGTTTCTCTTAAAAATACAAAATAAGGATCTCTAAAACGAGAAACTTCATTATGAATTTCGTGATAAGCACCTTTAATCGGATATAGGTTTGCATCTTTCTCAATTGATGTAAAATAAGATTTTACTGCCTCAATACCAACGATTCCATCATTTTCACCATAAGAACAAAATAATGAGTGTCGAGGATTAATTGGTCTTGCTCCAACCTGTTTAGAATAATTAACCATCTCCAATAATAACTTAGTATGTAGCTTAAGCTGAACAAGTGGGTCAATAAGGTAATCTTCTTTTACCTTCTTATCATGAGAGAGGTAACTTAAATCAACGAGGCCACTTAAAGGTATACTTGCTTTAAACGAAGCAAGCTTTCCAGTAAAAGATGAAGACATCTTATCAACAATCTTCCCTAACACTCCTGGAAAACCTAAAGGTGGCGCATTCACAATCGTTCCTCTGATAATATCGTCATGAGTTGTTATGTTTTGCAAATATCCAAGAGTAATTAGAGCACCCATAGAATGACCAAATAGAACGACATTTTTAGCTGAGTATTTTTCACGTAAGTAGCCTATTAAAAACTCTAAATCTTTTGCAAAGTAAGAGAAGTCATTAACATAGGCTCTTTCTCCCTGACTTTTTCCATGTCCACGTAGATCATATTGAAGAATATTGACATCATTTCCATGAACATCTTTTAGATACGAATGCCTACCTAAATGTTCACCTATTCCATGTGTTGCTATTAACCAGCAAGGGGCACCATTCTCAATAACATGTGTATATAATTTTGTACCGTCGAAAGACTTGACCGTTCTAGTCACTGGTTCCATGAAAACTCCTTAATAAATTTATTATGAAGTATGAAAACTAATATTACTAGTAAACGATAAAAGTTTACCTTAAAATCTAGAGACTTGAATAGAATGTACATGCTGTTTATAATATTAATATTGTAGTAAAAAGGATTTCTATGTACTGCCCAGTGTGCTTAAACAACACTCTTTATATAAAGTCACGTGGTGTTATGAATATCGTTGTAAATGGAAAGCAAATGGATTCTGGCCGTTTTCTTTATGACTTTGAAAGAGATCGATCACATTTTATCTCAGACCTCTCGACTAAGCTTGAAGAGTTCTTTAAATGGTACTCAAATTTTCAAAATATTGAAACTATAACGAAAGTAGAGATAAGTACAATTGATGTTTCATGTGAAAGTGGATGTCATATGCCACCAGCAACAAAATATTCAGTATTTGATGGAAATCAGTTAAAGAAAGTAGAAGTTGGGAAGATTCTAAGTAGTCTTGGCAAAAAGTATAATTTGGAAATCGAATTAATTGATTAAGACTTTTTCTTTACATAAAGAGTCTTTGACACAACTGCTACTAACTCATTATCTTCTGAAAAAATTTTAACTTCATATTTT
>CAWUIU010000178.1:0-7199 GCA_963922285.1 uncultured Oligoflexia bacterium
GGTCTATTAATATAATTATAAGCTCACCAAAGACTGTTGTTATCATCACAGCAATTATCTGCTTTGCTCTTTGTGCAGGAATCGTTAAACTACAAATGGACTTTTCCGCAAGATATTGGTTTCAAAAAGATTCTGCACCTATCCAAACACTAGATCTAACAAGAAGTCTCTTTCCAGCATCTCAAGACCTCATCATAAACATTGAAACAAAAAGTGGAAGTTTTAAGGATTTAAAAAACACACAAAAAATACATGAATTGTCGGAGTTACTCGAAGAACATCCTCTCACTAAAAAAGTAGAAACATATACAAATTTCCCCTATCTATATGATAAAGACGAAGACATCTACTTTGAAAATATTTTTGAAGATGGTGAGTTAATCAACATTGAAAAAGAAAGTAGTAAGGATGAAATCTACAAAAGAAGATTTTTTTCTAAAAGTTTTCAATCAACTCTTATTTACCTTTCTCTAAATAAGACAAAGACTGATCAAGTAACTTTAATGAACACGATTGAAGGCTTTATCGAAGATAGGTTAGGTAATCATTACAAAGTTCGTTACGGTGGTTTTTCGGCTCTTGAGCACAACTTCAATATCGTAAGTCAGAGTGATCTGGTAGTCATAGTTCCACTTATCTGTCTTATCTTTATCGTAATTCTCTTTTATATTTACGGTAGTTTTACCTATGCCGTTGTACCAATGGTTGTTTTCATTTTTGCAACTATTATCGTCTTTGGCTTTGCTGGTCATTTCAACATGAAATTTCATAATGTTTCGACAATCATTCCAGGTGTACTCATAACTATTGCTATGGCCGATATCATGCATATCATTTCAGCATATCTAAGCTACACAGAAAAAGGATATGAGCATATCGAAGCACTCACCATGAGTGCTAAGAAGAACTTCACACCAACCATTACCACTACTTTAACGACGGCCAGTGGTTTCTTAAGTTTTGCGACAGTTAAATTAGCTCCAGTCGCTGAAATTGGAATTCTTTGTGGATTTGGAACAATAATCGTATGGATTCTTACCTACTATGTTTTTATCCCCATTCTCGCTCTTTTGCCTAAATTAACAAAGAAAGAGAAGAAGGCTTTTCGTATTGAAGGTATCTTTAACTATCTCGAAGATAAGAAAAAACCAGTCTACATCATTTCAGCTCTATGTTTTATTGTCTTTATATTCATTGCCAAGGGAACAGTTTTTAATACTGATCCTTATAAGTACTTTTCAAAAACTACTGATATGTATAAGTCAGTCAAGAATCTTGAAGAGGAGTTTGAATTCATCGGTGGCCCTGAACTACTAGTAAAGACAGAGGGAAAACTTAGAACAGCAGAGTTTATGAATAATCTCGCTCATCTACGCTCAGAGATTGAAAAGAGAGAAAGTGTTCGTTTTATTGCTGGACCACTTGATATGTATGAAACAGCAAGTGATGCACTTATTGGAACGAAGAAAATTGCAAAGTCTGATAAAGAGATCTCTGATATATGGAACTTTTTAACTCTCTTTGGAAGTGAAAATAATAGTGTCTATAACCATGTCAGTATTGATGAGAGTTATATGCGCCTCAATGTTGCTTGGAATATTAAGGACTCTAAAAACTTCTTAAAAGAACTTGAAAAGATCAAAACTATAGCCAAAAAGTACAAGATAAAAATAGAAGCAACTGGAAGTCTTCTCCTCTATCATCAGATGACTTCATCAATCGTACCAACGTTAGTTCAGTCGACACTCATTGCTGTCTGTGTGATTTTCTTATTCTTCCTGGTTTTATTTAAGAGTTTAAAGATCGCCCTACTTTCATTAATCCCAAATGTCATTCCTCTCATTTTTACTTTTGCTATGGCCAAAGTCCTTGGTTATACAGTTGATTTAACCATTGCCATGGTAGCTGCAGTCTCGTTTGGATTAGCTGTTGATGATACCATCCATATATTTCTACAATATAAAATGGAACTCGAAACTGAGCCAGACCGAAAAATGGCCATGCTTAAAGTTTTTGACGGTACGGGTCAAGCTATTGTCATTACAACAATTTCTCTCTTCATAGGCTTTCTATCATTCTCTGCTGGAGATTTCGTCCCTAATGGCTACTTTGGCCTTCTTTGTGCCCTGGCATTTCTCATGGCGCTCATATTAGACGTTGTTCTGCTACCTCTTATTTTAGTAAATATTAAAATGAAAGAAAAATAAGGACATACTAATTTTTACAATAATTACAAAACGAATGACTCTATGTGCTATAAATCCTCATTATGAATAATCGCGTTCTCTTCATTCCAGGAGTGTTTTCTAAGGCCGTAAGCTTCCTATTTGGTCCATACTTCTATGACCAGATTAACTTCTTGAATTCACAGGGATATTTCTGTGACCTTGCGCCTCTCTTTCAAGAACAAACCAGAGAGAAAACAACTGAAGATCTCATTAAAATTATAAAAGATTATCGTCCATCAATTATTGTCACTCATAGTAAAGGTGGGATAGATCTCCTTGATGCACTTATCAAGAAACCAGATATGGCAAAAGAGATTAATAAAATTATAACGATTCAGGCACCATATTACGGCTCACCAATTGCTGATTTTCTTACAGATGACAACATTCGCTATAAAACAAGTGATTTTGCTATCAAGAAGATTTTTAATGGAACAGTAGAATCTTTAGAAGAATTACGAACAGATCAAAGATCTGCTTATATGAAAACTCATCGCAAGGTAATTAATGAAATCATTAATGAAGTCGACTACTATTGTATCGCAAGTGAGAAAAGAAGAAAAAAGCTCGTTCCTAATTCATTTCTAAAGCCAACGATTGAATATATGTACCTCTTCCATGGCCTTTCAAGTGATGGTCTTGTACCGATCGACTCCGCATTACTAGCGAGATCAAATAACATTATTTTTAAAAATCTCGATCATGCATCTGCTGTTGTACCCAAGAAGATATCGAATTTTAAAAAGGATAATTTCAATGAGCTTCTTTTATCAATTTGTAATAACGACACAAATCATTGTGATGAGAGATATTTAGAAGAAATCAATAATTATGTTCGAGAAATAGGGGGGACCTTTAAAAAGAGACCATCTCGATATGAGGAAAGTTTTATTTTTTCTTAGAAAACACTAAGTCCACAAGCACCTTACTAAGGTCATTCACCTCATCATAAATATCTAGCTCATCGAGATGATATCCCTCAGTTTTAATAGACATAAACGAGTTGTAATAATCGTCCACATCAAATTGATACTCTTTTGAAAAATGAAGTGAGAACAGGTGCTGAAGCGTTAACTTAGCATATTGATCAAGATCTTGATGTCGAAGATGTGAAACTCTTTCTATCCTTTGCAAATACTCAATTTGCTTCTTATTTAATTGATTTCTTTTTTTGGAAAGAAGCATTTGTGCGTAGAGATAACCCATATAATTTTGGCCATTAGAAGTCATAATGTTGATAAAATTAATTCCAAGTATTATTGGATCAATTTTTTCATGCGCCTCATTCAAATTTACTAGAGCGTAGAGCTTTGAACGATATCTAACAAGGAAGTGTCCCAGAGATCTAAGATATGCCAGATTATCAATATCTTCAAAATCTCCACGACAAAGACTTTTAGCAAATTTTACGGTCTCATCAGCATAAATTCTCTTGCTAGCAAAGCAAGTAAACTCACAACCATAGGCATAGTCCACATCTTCAAAATGCTTTCTTCCACTTAAATGAAGGAGTTCGTGAAAGATGATCCTCTTCTTATACTCAGTTGTATCACTAGACTTTACATTAAGAAGAATTTCAGAACGATCATGATTATTTAACTCAGGCGATCTCGCTCGACCATCAACTAAACGCTTTCCAAAATGTGAAGGATCACAGTCAATATGAACAGTTCTCTTTTTCTTGATGAAGTCTCCTAGGAACTCATCTTTGATTTTTGAGTTTATCTCATTTAGGCAATTCATCCCTTCCGTAATTGAAGCTTGATAGAGTATTTTAATATTTGAGTATCGCTCAAAACAATTCCTAGCAATCACAACACCAGAAATACTTTTATCAGCATCATTGTAAGTATCAGTCTCACAAGAAACGATAAGAAATAACAATAAGAGGACTTTCATTATTTTAAGAATTTTTCAAGCACTGGATTAATCTGATTAAAGATTGCTTCTCCATCACCCCTCCTCACAAAAGGAGAGAACGAGAGGCGCAGAGAACTCTTTGCTTGCTCTTCAGAGTAGCCCATACTCATAAGAACTCGAGAGGGCTTAATTGTGCCAGAGGAGCACGCAGACCCAGAACTGACATCAATATTCTTCATATCAAAAGCAGTGATGAGAATATCTGTTTTTGCACCATTAATAATCATATAAGTTGTATTACAATTTCTCCTTGAGTTATAGCCTGCAATCTCAATCTTTCCAGGATACTTTGCCAAGAGTCTCAATTCTAAACTTTCTTTTTCTTTTTTAGAAAGTTCGAAATTAAAGTTTTCCAACATGGACTCGAGAGCTAATTTTAATGTATAGATACCCATGACATTTTCTGTACCAGACCTTAAAGCTTCTTGCTGTCCACCGCCACGGATTAACGAACAAAAGAAATCATTCTCAGGGCTAACAAAAGAAAATCCAACACCTTTAAATGCCCCAAATTTATGACCCGAAAAAGTATAAGCATCAAGTGCAGGACTCAAGGTCAACGTGTGCCATTTTCCAATTAACTGGACAGAATCTACGTGGATAAAACATTTTGTTTCTTCTTTGACCTCGATGGCATCTTTAAGATCCCAAACAACACCCGTCTCATTATTTATATAGGTGTAATTTAGAAGAATACGACCCTCTAACTCTTGAATTCTTTCTATTAAATCTTTCTTATCAAAGTAGCCATTTTCTTTTACATCGAACACATGAAAGTGCCCACCCATGAGCTCCACATGCTCTTTTTGATTAACTAAACAAGAATGATCACTTGCAAAGACAATCACATGAAAAGGACTTCCTAGCGACATTGACTTAAAACAAAAGCCTTTAATGATATCATTTATTCCTTCAGTTGCTCCTGAATGAAAAAATAACTTATGTTCTGTTAGTCGAAATGTCGAATACAGAAAATCTTTTGTTTGATTAATGAGTCTCTTCGACTTCTTTCCAGAATTATGGATAGAACTAGGATTACCAAATGGAAAAGCCCCTTTAGAGAGCCACTGATTAACAGTTTCGTCTAAAGGGGCTGTAGCATTATAATCTAAATATAAACGACTATTGGTTAATTTCACCGATGCTTGATCTAATCCCTGAAGCAAATTCAGAGAACGCGCTTTCAGTGTTTGTAGCTGAAGCAGCATTTACTGTTACTTGTTCAGCTTGTCTTCTTCTTTCTTCTTCAACTTTTTCTACATCACCTTTAACTTCAGCCGACTTTCTAACTAAGTCACCTAGTGTAGTCGTCGTTAGGTATTCACTCATGATGTAACCTAAGTTTTGAAAATAGTTCTTTGAAAGGTGAAATTCTACAGTGTTAGCAACTTCAGCTTCAGTCCCAATGATGTCTTTAGCTGGGTTGATATTTTCACCTACACAATCAAGAACATCTTTTATTGAAATTTCGTCCATTGCTCTTGCAAGCACATAACCACCACCTGGTCCTCTTACTGACTTAACAGCTTGACCATTTCTTAGCTTTCTAAATAGTTGCTCTAAGTAGTGTAGAGAAATGTTTTGTCTTTCTGAAATTTCTTGTAGTCTAACTGGGTTACCGTTTGAGTGAGTAGTTAAATCTAACATTGCTCTAACTGCGTAACGTCCTTTTGATGTAAGTCTCATTGGTCTTCCTCCATAAATCCGAATGTTAAGTTTTTTTTGGTTACACTTTTTTAAATTACTGTGTGCTCTCACTTGGGTTGCGCTTTCCTTGCTTGCCCATTCAGTACTGAAGCTGAAACACATTCATCAACTTCTTCGATTAATAGTATGACAAGGATTTATCATGGAAGTCAACATGAATTGATCAATTAATAAAAAAAATAATTTTAGTGGCCAAAAATTTCTTTCACAAGCTAATTTTGTTTGACATAACAGCTATTTAGACGTGATGGCGTCATAAATCAAAAAGCCTACAAAAACTTTTCACTCGGCTATATTTGCCTAGGAAACCTAGAGAAAACGTACCTGACTTAGAGAGAAATCACGCGATCGCGCAGATTCATCTTTCTTATCATTAATATCTATCTTTAAAAGGAAGTAATCAAAGTTGTCATGAAGCTCATGATAGAGATTTACAAGATAATCTTTACCCCATTCTACAACGAAGTACTCCTTACCCTCTAAATAGAGATTTAATTCCAGATGCATAATTTCATCAGCATCTTCTAAACGATAAAAATCTGCATGAACGGTTGATCCAGCATCATTAATTAAAGAGTAAGACGGAGAATTAGTCGACAAGGAGCCTGAGATAAACTTCTTGGTAAAAGTTGTTTTACCTGCACCCACTTCACCGTCCAGTATAATGACAGCAGGATTTGAGACAGCGTCTTTCATTTCGATTGCAATGTTCTCAAGATCACATTCTAATACTTTTTTCCATGAGCGAATTTCACTCAGCTCAAAACTCATTAACTCTCCAATTTTTATCTTAATAACATTTTGAAGGAAACAAGAGGCATCCGAAAGCAGGCAAAAATTTAAACAGAATGGAATTTATTTACCGGAAAAAAGTGGATACTTAGCAAATAAGTCCATTAAAGATCGAGTTACAGGACCAATGCCATCAAATACACTCTGAGCTATTATCCAGTGACCAATATTGTACTCCTCAAATATTTCTAACTCTAATAAAGGAAGAACACTATCAAGAGTTAGGCCATGTCCAGCATGATAAGTCAGATGACTTTTATTAATAAGCTCATAAGCTGAACGAAATTTATCATAATAATAACTTAAATCTGCATTTTTAATATAATCAATTGCATAAGCACCTGTATGAACTTCAATAGCATCGGCGCCTAAATCAATCGATCTTTTCATCACCTCATCGTCAGCTTCAACAAAGAGTGAGATTTTTACATCTTTGATTTCATTCTTCAAAAGCGTCATCGTTTGCTTAACTTTCGCGAAATTATTATCAGATAGATCTAATCCACCTTCGGTGGTTTTTTCTTCTCTTTTCTCAGGCACAAGACATATCCA
>CAWUIU010000179.1:0-7182 GCA_963922285.1 uncultured Oligoflexia bacterium
CTTTTCAACTACAGGTTGAATAGCCTTTGCACGTGTCTTAGTAGTCTTAATCATACCATGATCAATTACTTCACAAGCTAGGTTTCTAACCATTGATTTTCTATGTGATGGGCTAACCCCTAATTTAAATTTATGTCTTTGATGTCTCATCTTTAACTCCTAACAACTTACAACGAGAACGGATTAATTAGCTTCGTCCGACTTCATATCCTTCATGATGCTATCAACTTTCATACCTAGTCCGAGTCCCATCTGAGTAAGGATTTCCTTAATCTCATTCAGTGACTTACGTCCAAAGTTCTTAGTTCTTAACATCTCTCCTTCTGTCTTAGAAACTAGCTCGTAAATATACTTAATGTTAGCATTTTGCAAGCAGTTTGCAGATCTTACAGACAGTTCAAGCTCTGAAACAGGCTTAAGAAGTGCAGAGTTCGCTGGATTTTGTTGTTTAACTGGTTGACTTTCAAGTCTAGAGATCTCTTCCTCATCTTCAAAGTTAAGGAATACAGCAAGTTGGTCTCTTAGAATCTTAGCAGCATAAGCTACAGCATCCTGAGGACTAACACCTGCATTTGTCCAAACTTCTAAACTTAATTTATCATAATCTGTTCTCTTACCAACTCTTGAGTTTGTAACTGTATAGTTAACTCTAGAAACTGGTGAGAAAAGTGTATCTAGATAGATCCAACCAATTGGAAGATCATATGCATCTTTGTTATCAAGTGCAGCAACATAACCTTTACCTCTAGCAACTTTAAGTTCGATCTTTACAGATCCACCAGAAGAAATGTTACAGATTACATGATCCGGGTTTAATACTTCAACGTCAGCATGATCAAGGATATCTCCAGCAACAACTGGTCCTTCAACAGACTTTTCTAAAGTTAAGATAACATCTTCTTTACCTTTAAGTTTAAATTGAACTTCTTTAAGGTTTAGAATAATTTCTGAAACTTCTTCTTTAACGTTATTGATTGTTCCGAATTCGTGCTCTACACCGTCTACTCTAATAGCAACAATACCTGCACCCTGAAGTGAAGATAATAGAACTCTTCTTAAAGAGTTACCAAGTGTTTGACCGTACCCTCTTTCAAGAGGCTTAGCTACGAATTTACCGTATCTTTCTGTTTGCTTATCAGAGTCAATCTCCAAAGCAACAGGTCTAATCATACTGGTCCAGTTTTTTGCAATAAATGAGTCTACCACGAATAGCTCCTAATTTTATTATTTATAATTAATTATACTCTTCTTCTCTTAGGTGCTCTACATCCATTGTGTGGAATTGGAGACCTATCAGCTACAGAAGTGATTTTTAGACCAGCAGCTAGAAGCGCTCTTACAGCATTCTCTCTACCTGCACCTGGACCTTTAACTCTAACTTCAACACTTGCTAATCCATGCTCAACAGCTTTCTTAGCAGCTTCTGCTGATGCCATTTGCGCCGCAAATGGAGTAGACTTCTTAGAACCTCTAAAACCTAGTTGTCCTGCAGATGCCCATGAAATTGCATTTCCAGCTGTATCAGTGAAAGTTACAATTGTATTATTAAATGAACATTGTACGTGGCAAATACCTTTCGTAATATTCTTTTTTACTTTTTTCTTTGAAGCAGTCTTCTTAACCATCTTAAACTCCTACGATTACTTCATTGACTTAATAGACTTCTTACCTTGAATTGCAACAGCAGGTCCTTTTCTCGTTCTAGCATTTGTAGACGTTCTTTGACCTCTAACAGGAAGACTTTTTCTATGTCTAATCCCTCTGTAACAACCTAAGTCTTTAAGTCTTTTGATGTTAAGACCAACTTCTCTTCTAAGATCACCTTCAACTGTGTAATCTTTTTCAAGCATAAGTCTGATTTCGTTTGCTTCTTCTTCAGTAAGTTCATTTGAACTTTTGTTTTTGTCGATACCTGTTTTTTCAAGAACCTCAGTCGCTACTGATGGACCAACTCCATAAATAGCTTGTAAGGCAATTCTTAAAACTTTATTTCTAGGAATATCAACACCAAGTATTCTCGCCATAGCTACACTCCTTCCTATTAACCTTGTCTTTGTTTATGCTTAGGGTTTTTACAAACAACTCTTAGCACGCCTTTTCTTTTAATAACTTTACAATCTTTGCACATCGGCTTTACAGATGCTCTAACTTTCATAACAACCTCAACGTCTATATTAACGACCTTTACTTCTATATGTAATTCGACCCTTTGAAAGATCGTATCTACTTATCTCAACCAAAACCTTATCTCCTGGCAAGATTTTGATAAAGTGCATTCTCATTTTTCCACTGATATGAGCTATTACTGAATGTCCGTTTGGCAACTTAACCTTAAATTTTGTATTTGGTAAAAGCTCAGTAACTTCACCTTCAACTTCAATAGTATCAGCTTCACTCATTCAATTTGTCCTCAAGTAATAAGCTTATATATATGACTCATGGCCATATATCAAGTTTATAATATAAAAGAATTTACTTAATTAAATTCGATAGATTTTCATAAACCTCTGATGCACCACTTGCTGCATCAAGTCTAACAAGACGACCTTCGCCTTCATAGTACTCAAGTACAGGATCGATATTATCTTTAAAGACCTGCATTCTGTTTCTTACGACTTCTTCGTTGTCATCTTTTCTGTGAATCAGATCTTCACCTGATACATCACATTTCCCCTCAACCTTTGGCGGTCTAGAGATAAGGTTATAAATTTCACCACTTTTCGGCGCTAATCTTCTATTTATTATTCTTTCAACAAGTATTTCTAAATCAATGTCAAAATAAACTGCTTTTGAAGGAGTTCCCTTTAAAACATGCTCATCTAAAGCCTTAGATTGCTCTAAATTTCTAGGGTATCCATCAAAAATATAAGACTTTCCAGCTAGGTCACAATTAGTATTTAATAAATCTAAAACTGTTTGATCATCAACTAAGTCACCTGCTGCCATAATAGCCTTAACTTTTAATCCAAGTTCAGATTCCTTAGCGATTTCTGCTCTTAAAAGGTCACCCGTTGAAACATGATTATACCCAAAGTTCTCAACTAGATTTTTTGCCTGTGTACCTTTTCCAGATCCAGGCGCACCTAATAAAATAAGTTGTGGATTCATTAAAACCTTCTATTGTTACCGTTGTACTTGCCTTTTGACTTATATGAGGCTTCGTACTTATCAGCATACATAAATGATTGAACGTTCATCATTACTCTGATTGAAACACTAACCAAGATTAGCATTGCCGTTCCACCAAATTGAGTCTGAGCTCCAGTTATCATACTAGGAAGAACACAAATAACAACAAGGTATATTGAACCAAAGAAAGATAGTCTATTTAAAACAAAGTCCAAGTATTCTTTTGTCTTATCACCAGGTCTGATTCCCGGAACAAAAGCATTATTCTTTTGTAGCATTTCAGTAATTTTTTTCGTTTTAAACTGAATAGGAGCATAAAAGAACGTCATATATACAATAAGTAGAGCAAATAAAATATTAAAAAGCATTTGCCCTGGAAATAACGACTGTTGAATCGTTTCAAAGTATGGTCTAAATGCACTTTCCTGTGGAATAAAATTCGCAAAAGTAGCAGGAGCTGCCAACAGAGAAGAAGCTAAGATAGGAGGCATAACTCCACCTGTATCAACTCTCATTGGAAGAGTCTGCGCACCACCATAAACTCTATTATGAACAACTCTTTTAGCGTATTGAACAGGTACCGCTCTAAAAGCTCTCTCAATAAAAGCTACAACAAAGAAACATGTTAGGATTACTCCCAGGAAAACTAGAAGTGATAGACCCGTCATTTCTCCGTTTCTATAAAGAGTCAGTTTTTGAATCATTTCAGATGGAAGCTCTACAGCAATACCAGCAAAGATAATCAATGAAACACCATTCTCTAGACCGAATTCAGTAATACGCTCTCCTAGCCATAGTAAAAACATTGTTCCAGCTGCTAATGTAATCATCGTTGTTAATCTGAAAAGCATTCCAGGTTCTGGAATAACTCTTGCCCCGGCAGGGCTTACAAAAGTCTCAAAAACAGCGGCCATACTATAACCCTGTACACAACAGAGTAGTACTGTTGCATACCTTGTCCATTTTTGAATTTTCTTATGTCCTTCAGAGTCTTCTTGTAATTCCTGTATCTGAGGAATAACTTCTCCAAGAAGACTGAAGATAATTGATGTTGTAATGTAAGGCATAATCCCTAGTGCCAATACTGAAAATCGCTTAAAAGCACCACCACTAAACGTGTTGATAAGTTCAAATAAACCACCACCAGACTCTGCAAAATACGATTGTATTGCTAATGCATCTACACCTGGTACAGGAATTTGAGCAACTAAACGATAAACTACTAAAAGTAAAAAGGTGAAAAACACCTTTTTCTTTAGCTCTTCTAACTTTCCTTGAGCATTGGCCATCTAAGACATCCCTCTATAAAAATAATTATTCGACTTTTCCGCCAGCTTTTTCAATTGCTTCTTTAGCTGACTTAGAAAACTTGTCAATTTTAACAAACGTTAAAGCTTTTGTTAACTCTCCGTTTGCAAGAATTTTTATTGGTCTTCTCTTATCAGCACCTTTTAGGATACCTTTAGCAATAAGAGCCTCTCTAGTAACCTCTTCGCTATCAAACTTATTGTTCAACGCAGTGAGACTTACTTCAGCATAAACAGTTTTGAATGGTGCATTTGAGAAACCTTTTTTAGGTAATCTCATGTAAAGTGGCATTGCCCCACCTTCGAAGCCAGTTCTTACACCACCACCACTTCTAGCCTTTTGACCTTTGTGACCTTTACCAGCCTGAGTCCCTTGTCCAGAACCTTGACCTCTACCAATTCTTTTAATGTTCTTATGTGCACCCTTTGGGCTTTTTAAGTTATTTAATGTTAACATATCTCAGATCTCCGCAACTACTCTTGAATTTCCAATAAATGAATAACTTTCTTGATCATACCTCTAACAGCAGGTGTATTTTCAAGAGTTCTAGAAGAACCTGTCTTTCTAAGACCAAGACCTCTAACTGTAGCTTTCACTTTATCAGTACATGTAATTGTACTTTTTACTAATTTAACTGTAATCGTCTTGCTAGCCATATCAACCTCTATTAACCTTTAATTCTCAGGCCTTTAACGTCTTTCCCTCTTGCTTTTGCAACTTGCTCTACTGACCTTAATTGCTTAAGAGCATCAAATGTTGCCTTAACAACATTGTGAGGGTTATTTCCTCTTTGTGACTTAGTTAAAACATCTTTGATACCTGCAAGTTCAAGAATTGAACGACACGCACCAGCAGCCTTAACCCCTGTACCTTCTGCAGCAGGCTTAAAAAGAATTTTACCTGCATCAAATTCACCAAGCACTTGGTGTGGAATAGTACCACCGTCAAGAGGAACACTTACCATGCTTTTTTGAGCTGCTTGAGTAGCTTTTCTAATTGCCTCAGGAACTTCTTTAGCTTTACCAAGACCGTAACCAACACGACCTTTTTTATCACCGACGATCATTAGAGCAGAGAAAGAAAATCTTCTACCACCCTTCATAACCTTTGCAACTCTGTTAACAGCAACAACTCTTTCTTCAAGATCTACGTCAACATTTTGAGCTTTTTTTCTAGGGGCAGGCTTTCTACCACCTCTACCTTTCTTCTCTTCTTTAGTTGCTTCAGACTTTGCTTCAACTGCTTCTTTTTTTACTTCTTCACTCATCACAAACCCCTAAATCTGAATTCCGTTTTCTCTTGCAGCTTCTACAACAGCAGCTACAACACCATGGTATCTGTAACCGTTTCTATCAAAAACAGCATTTTTGATATTACTTTCACCAAGCTTCTTAGCAAGCTCAGCTCCAATAAGTTTTCCACCTTCAACGTTACAGTTCGCTTTTACAGCGTTCTTACCATAAGTTTGAACACTAAAAAGAGTCTTATTTGCAGCATCATCAACAGCCTGAACTGTGATATGCTTATTTGATCTAGTTATTGAAAGTCTTGGTCTATCACTAGTACCTGCAACCTTCTTTCTGATCGAAAGTTTTCTTCTTTGTCTTTTTACATCACTGGCATTTTTAACTTTACCAATCTGCTTTCTTATCATTTCTAACTCCTCACCCTAGGATTTCTCCATCTTCAGGCTACTAATTTATTATTTACCTGCTGACTTACCAGCTTTTCTCACAATATGCTCATCAACATACTTAATACCTTTACCTTTATATGGCTCAGGCGGTCTAAATGATCTAATTTTCGCTGCAGCAAAACCTACTAGCTCTTTATTACAACCACTTAACTCAATGATGTTTTTTGTTACTTTAGCTTCTACACCTTCTGGTAACTCATAGTCAATTGGATGTGAGTAACCAAGGCTTAAATTAAGAGTTTTCCCCTTAGCCGCAGCCTTATAACCAACACCGTTAAACTCTAATGACTTAGTGAAACCTGCTGTAACTCCAGTAACCATATTGTTTACAAGAGTTCTTGCTGTTCCCCACATCGCAGTAGCTTTCTTTGAGCTATCAACTGGAGTAACAGTGATTTCTGTACCTTCTTGAGAGAAAGTAATTAAGTTATTAAAAGTATATTCTAATTGTCCTTTAGGACCTTTGACTACAACATTTGTTCCATTGATTTTTACATCAACTTTCTCTGGAACTACAACTGGCATTTTTCCAATACGTGACATCGCTCACTCCTACCAAATATTACAAATAACTTCACCACCAACTTTCTGCTTTCTTGCCTCTCTATCAGAGATAACACCTTTAGAAGTTGATAGGATAGATGTTCCTAGACCACTAATAACTCGTGGAATTTCAGAATATCCACGATACTGTCTTAGACCAGGCTTAGATACTCTCTGAAGACCTACAATAGAATCTTCTTTAAGAGCAACCTTAATTCTAATATCATTAGCTGCCTTAGCAACGATTTTAAATGAACGGATATAACCTTCTTCCTTCATTACTTTACAAACATTTGCTTTAAGCTTTGAAGCAGGAAACTCAACTTTATCGTGACCAGCTTGAATTGCATTTCTAATTCTTGTTAGCATATCTGCTATAGGATCTGTCATCATAATCTTATCTCCTCAACTTCTTACCAGCTTGATTTTGTTACACCTGGAATCATACCTTGGTGGGCTAATTCTCTAAATGCAATTCTAGACAGTTTAAATTTACTATATACACC
>CAWUIU010000180.1:0-7132 GCA_963922285.1 uncultured Oligoflexia bacterium
GGACGTGAAAAAATTGAAGGAATAGGAAAGTTCTTTCAATATCTAAACACTCTCTTTGTTCCAATATTTATAATTGGATTTGGTGTTTACTATAACAGAAAACGTAGTCGCTTGATGCAGGGGCGAAGAATAACGAATAACAAAGATAACAATAAGCAGTCAGCTCGACTTGGTAATTTAAAGGCGGAGGTGAATGTATGAAATTAAAAACATTATCAATATTTACTGGTGTTTTGTTTTTAGCCTCTATTTTTGTATATATGAATGAAAATAGAAGAGGAACTGATCTTTTAACTGGAAGTGACTATGTTAAAGGGTTAGATATAAACAAAGTTCAGAAGATTTCATTAAGCTTTAGTGGTGATAAAGAGATCACTCTCACAAGAGACTCGAATAGATTTGTTCTCGAAAATCATAAGTCTTACCCTGCTTCTACTGATAAGGTTAATGATTTAATCTATAAGATAGCAAGTATTCAAGTTAAAGAGAAAGTATCCTCTAGTGCTGATGACGATGACTTAAAAAATTATGAATTGAACAAAGATAAAAGAAAATATCTTGTCGAGCTTTTCGATAATGATGGCAAGAAGACAGTCTCTTTTAGTGTCGGAAAATCTCACAAAGGAAAGGGGAACTATCTACTTAAAGAAGGAAAAAAAGAAATTTATCTTTCTAGGGAAAATCTTTGGTTAAACTCATCGTATAAAGACTTTGTTAATACAGTATTGCTTGAAGTCAAAAAGGATGACATTGAAAAAGTATCATTATCTTCTGATAAGACCGTAGAGATTGTTAAAAAGGAAAAAGAATTTGAAGTCGTTGACCCAACGGATAGAAAGTACAAAAAAGAAAAAGCTGAAGAGTATGCTAAAAGCTTTTCATCTGTACGGTTTGATGACTTTTATTCTTTAACGGAGCCAAAGGTACAAGCTCTTAATTTTGATAAGGATATTAAAATTAAACTTAAAAATAAGCTGATATACAAAGTTAGCTTAGCTAAAGATAAAGATAAAGAGGATTATTTTGTTAAGCTTACAGCTTTATTGGAGGAAGCCCCTAAACAATTTGTTGTAAGGCAAGATGACGGGAAAGAAGAACTTCAAAAAATTGAAGACGTGATTAAGGCTCAAGGTGATGCTCAACGAATAAATATGGAAAAAGGAGCATGGGTTTATAAAGTTAACAAGACAGTTTATGAAAAACTGGCCAAAGATTCTAATTTTTTCCTTTAAGCTTGATGGGGGGGATTCCCCCTCATTTTTTTGTCATTTTCTTTGTAAACACTTCAAGTGATGGAAGCCCAGTGTGAACCTTTAAAATAGCTTCTTTTTTGAATCCAAGGGCACGAGTGGCATCACTTATTGAAGAGCGAGGCCAGCCTGTTAAGTATGAAATTTCATAGATAGAATAGTCTTTTTCTAAGTACAGTTTCCACAAAAGTTTCGAATTTTGGATGGGCTTATTGAAGAAATGTGCTATGATTACAGGTACATAATGTGGGGAGCTACAGAGTTCGTGTAGCATTGTCGAACCTCCACCACTTAACCTAAGAGTGGTGGGCCTTCAAAAAATCACAAAAGATAAATAATTATGATCATTTAGAAAACTTGTCCTAATAGGCGTTTTAGCGAATTTGCCTCCTTGTCACATGAATTGTGCTACTAAAGTGCTACACGAATTTTTTTCACTCATATTTTTGGACTACGCACATAGGAAAGAGCAGTAAAAACAAATTTAAAATGGAGACTGCTATGTCAAAAAAGAAAAAGTAGAGAAGAAGTGATTTCAAAATTATGTAACATACATAAAATTTGGATATCTCGATGTATACTAAAGTAAGCATTTTCATTCACCTTTTTAATTTTCTCATTTTTTGTCTACTTCAGTAGGCTTTTGTTGATAAAATCATGAAAAGGTATATAATGTATACTGGAGTATACATATGAGTGAAGAAGTATCAGTTATAAATGACAGCAAAAAGATAGCATCAATGATTAAAAAGATCAGAAAACAAAGAAAGATCACACAGACTGAGCTTGCTGATTATGCAGGCCTATCACGAGCAGGAATCGCAAAGATTGAATCCGGCGCAAGCGACATAAAACTTTCAACATTGATCTCTATCGCAAACTTACTTGGCCTTGATCTTTATTTAAAAGATAGAGGTAGTGAGCGAGGAGAATAGCTATGAGTGAAAGCCTGAATCTTTTTTATAATGAAGAACTAGTCGGTGTTTTGATTGAGGATGATGAAGAAAGATTGTCCTTTTCATATGTGAAGAGTTGGTTGGATAAAAAAAACTCTTTTGCTATTTCAATTAATCTACCTCTGAGAGAAGATTCCTTTGGTCACATGCAAACAAAGGCGTTCTTTGAAAATCTTCTTCCTGAGGGTGAAGTTAAGCAGGCTATTGAGAGTTTATCAGAGAAGAATGTTACAGATGAATTCCATTTCTTGAAAGAATATGGGGTTGATTGTGCAGGTGCTTTTATTTTAAGTCCCATGGAAGAAGCGCAAATGGTTGATAACTTTAAATCTTCTGAAATAGAAATTGAAAAAATTTATGAATTTCTAAGAGATAAAAGACCGCTCACCGGAACAATTATAAGTGAGGAGGGGGGACGTTTTTCTCTCGCTGGTACTCAAGATAAATTTCCTGTTATATATAAAGATAAGAAATTTTTCATTCCTCTTAATGGAGAGCCAACAACACATATATTAAAACCTCATGTTCGATATCATCGAAATACTGAAGATACTCCATTTAATGAACATTTTTGCATGAAGCTTGCTGGTCTCATAGGTCTTAATGTTCCAAAGACAATTTTGATCGAAGGCGAGTATCCTTTGTATATTGTCGAACGATTTGATCGTAAGATCGTGAAAGAAAATACCATTAGAATTCATCAGGAGGATTTTTGCCAAGCTCAGGGGCTAACTTCAAGAAAGAAGTATGAAGAGGATGGTGGACCTAAACTATTTGAAAACTACAAATTGATTAAGAATAATAGTGCAGTTCCACTTAAAGACTTGTCTCAATTCTTGAGATGGTTTTGGTTTAACCTATTAATTGGAAACAATGATTGTCACTCAAAAAACATAAGTTTTCTCCATACTGATAAAGGAATAAGGTTATCTCCTTTTTATGATCTTCTTTGTACTTCAATTTATAAAGGGCTTACAAAAAACTTCAGTTATACAATTGGCGGCAATCATGACTGGCATAAATTAAAGACAAAGAACTTTGAGATATTGGCAAGTGAACTAGAGATAAAGGAATCGCTTCTTTTTAAGGAAGGTAAAAGTGTAACCCAGTTAATATCGAAAGAAATTGACTCACTTGTCGATGAGTTTGAAGAAAACTATAGAGAAATTGAGACAGCAAAATTAATTAAGACAGAGTTTTATAAGAGAGCTAAGCATTTACAAAAGAATATTAAAGCACTTAATTAATTTAAATACTAAAACTAACCATGAAGTTGTATAGCTAGACTATTTCTCTAAGTAGTAATATACTAAAAACAACAAAAGCTTTAAAGAAAGCTCTTGCGATTAGAATCCTCCGAATGACCTGTATTAATAGTGCTTTCGGGCGCGGGATGTCTTTGCGTAGTCCCTGTTTTGGCTATTTTGGCTACACTCAAAAAACATCTCCATGAGAAAAGCAGCAGCTCTTGTTGGAAAGTCTGATACTTTTATTTCTCATTTTGAACATTGCCGTTTAGATCTTTGTAACAATTCCATTGAAAAAATTGTTAAGGTCTATGGGCATTCCATAGAAGAATTTAATCTTTATATGCAAACTGATGAAATTCTTTTTATAGATTACAAAGAAGATCTCATCAACTTTATCCACAAAATGGATGATGCCCAAAAATCGAATTGAATTCAGTGCATGATTAAAAAGCTTAATGATATGAAATTTATCCACAGTGATAGTTGCATTTGGAAAATTGTCTATAGTAAACTTCTTGAAAGTAGAAGACCTATCAATGACAACATTCTTAATGTTTTCTCTGCCTTTAATATCCATAACACGTGAGCGCTCTAAGTCCTTAATAGATCTTCCTAGAGCTACTTCTGGGAGTATCTTTAATTGAAACATAAACATGATCATAGACTTTTGATGTCTTCGTGGCACATTTGGGACAGACTTTAAAACTAGAAGTTTTGTGAGCTTCAAATTCAATGATGTGATGATCTTTGTTTTTCTTTTTAGTTATTTTTAATTCAGGAAGAGACAAAAACTTGTTAATTTTGTTTTTCGCAGAAGAATTTTATCAAAGATTTTTATTCGTGCTTATCTTGAGTGTTTAAGTATTGATTCTATGCAGTCCACTGTGTACCGAGAAGACCCTTATGTCAAATACTTTTGTCCCCTTCAAATTGTGTGAAACTAGGTACTTGCTTTCTTTATGTCCATCTTTTAACCTTTGATCTTTATTTGTGTTAAAATATATTCTGAACTTGGAATTAAACTTCAATAAAACTTCAACTAGTCTAGTTATTGATTAGAAGATTTAAGGACTCAATAATGAAAAATAAAAAAAACTTGATCATTATTTCTTTGTTTTTTTCGCTAGTATTATCTTCGTTTATATTTTTAAATGCAACATCTCCTCAGGTGGTCGGGAACATTGATGGTTTACGCTTTGTAAATGGCAAGGTTTATCTTAGTGGGTGGGCGTGTGATCAAGGATACAACGATCCTATTGAAGTTGAAATATTTGTTGGGGGAGCTGGTGAAGAGAAATTGTCTCTGGCCAGTGGAAAAGCTAACCGAACTAGTAGTCTTAAAATAAAAAAAATTTGTAACAATAGTTCTTCAAAGAGTAGATTTCTTCTTCCATTGAATTTAGCACAGATTAAAAAATATGCAGGTAAGTCAATATATGTTTATGGGAGGAGTTTTAGGGGCTCTTCTTTTGACCGCTTATTGACTAATTCAGGTAATCATATGTTATTTGCTCCATTTTTAGGTAAAATAGCAATTGGGATACAACCTTGGTATTGCCTTATGGAGTTCTTCCGTACAGGCTTCGGGGGTGATGATGGTACTATACGTGAAATCGTGGGCTGGCAAAATCAATTAAGTTACAATCCTGGTAGAAACGATAGTTACAATTGGCAAAAAATAAATAAAAATGATCGTTTTGGAACAATGGCTCCTTTATATTTCAATAGTGCTACAGGAAGTTACAACAAGGGTTTTTGTAATAAAGATTTTTTAGATGCTGAGCAATTTGAACTTGAGCTTGAAATGTTTGCACATGCAGGTGTAGATATTATTATTGTCGATTCAACTAACAACTCTCGTCGCTCTGGCTTTACTTTTGATGAAGTAAATAATTACAGAGATGAGAATGATATATTTAGGAGAACTCACTATAATTCAACAGAGCAACGTAATATTCGAGCAACAAATGTTGAGAGAGGTCGACCATATCGGAGAGTAGAAAAACCCTTTGTCGAAATGTTAAAAGCTTGGACCTCATTAAAAAATAAACGACCTAAGTTAAAGTTACCAAAGTTTATTCCATGGGTTCCTGTTGGGGACTATAAAAAAGATGTCCTTATGGCAAACTTTTTCAAAGAAGCATATCTAAAATATCCAAATGCATTTGATAAGGATAAGTCCGGAAAGCCAAGATTTCTGATGAAAGATGATAAAATTGAAAAACCTAAAATTTCTAAGAATGGTATGTCTACACAAAAGGGATATGAATTCATAACTAGTAGTGAAACTTGGGGAGATATTTATCTTATGTGGGCCAATGATTTAAGTTGGCATGATAATGGTGTATTAGATGACAGCATCTCATTAAAAAACTCTCATGCGCGTTGGTCCCACACCCAAGTCGGGATAAGCTCTGAGAATAATATGCTCAACAATCTCCAATCTGCTACTCAAGTTAATCTTATAAGTTCATTAAATTCTCAAGTTCCTAAAAATTTCCTTTATAGAAAAAGTGGTTTAACTCTTCTATCTCAGTTTAAAAAGGTACAAGACTTGCTTATTGATCACCCTGAAGTTAGAGATATGGCTTTATGGTCCTGGAACTATTCATCAGATATACCAGCACGTTGTAGTAGCAATCAAATTGAAGATTGTAGAGAGAACCCATCCTTGTTTGAATTGAAAGATGAGTTTGACTTAGAGTCTTCTAGATCTCTTCAACCTAATGTATATACAGGTCATTTTTATTATGCACTTCTTGCCAGTGCTATTAAACAAATTAAGGCGGGTGCTGATCTTAATTATTTTTATACGCAAGTGAAAAACTCGTCTCCGTTAAGCCCGAATGGAAAGCTCTCTAAAACTTATGTTCAAAATGGTCAATTTTATGCTGAAGGTTGGGCATGTCTTCGAGGAAGTGAACAGCCTGCAATTTTAGAATTTAGTGTCGATAATTCTGGAGAGGACACTATTATTATCCCACGTAGGCATTTTAAGAAATCAGAAGTTGTTAGGCTAACATCATCATCTCCGAGCTGGAAGGAAGCTGTTAAATATTGTAGTGTTCCAGGACTAATAAATACTTCATTTAACGCACGTAAACTGTGGGGATTTAAAGTGAAGCTGCCAATCGGTAACGGTCTTGGTGGTAAGAAGATAAAAGTTAAAATAATTCAACCATACCATAGGTTACAAGAGTCGTATAATAAAGTTAGTAATTTAAATATGAATTCATATGAAGAAACTGTTAAGGACTCTGTCATTTTACAATCTAACTTATTTCCTTTACCTGGACGAATATGCGGTAAAGATAAGGCAGCATGTGTTTGTAAGCCAAATAAAGTATATTCTAATAAAAAAACGACAAAGACTTGTTCTAATGACGGGATGAGCTGGTTGTAATTGATTTTTAAGTTTTTAAATTAAACAAAAGTGATGGCTAGGTAAAGTGCTCAATTAATTGATCAAAGACGAATCTAATTTTACGATTTGTCCTCAGTTCTCGATGTGAGACAATCCACGTTGAAAAATTGATCCCTTTAAAAGACTTTAGGACTCGGTGAACTGATTTTTCTTTGTCACCGACTTCATTAGGCATAATACCAATACCGTGTCCTTCTTTAACGAGGCTCCAGTGGACGAAATGGCTTTCTGTTAGTATAGGAAAGTTGTCTT
>CAWUIU010000181.1:0-7106 GCA_963922285.1 uncultured Oligoflexia bacterium
GAAAGAAACTTTATAAAAGTCCTGAATTTATTCTAGAAAATTTAATCAATGATTATAAGGAATTTTCAGAATCCAAGAGACTTCTCTACGTCGCATGTACAAGAGCTGAAGATTCAATAGAGTGGGTTGATATTTCACTCGATGGTAAGGAGCAGTCTGATAGTAAAGAGTCATGGATTAATGCTCTAAGGTCATTTGAATCAAATATTGTCTCTAATGATATTGAGGAAGGAGTTTTTACTGATGAATTAGCAGTTCAGGCTAGGCCCCCTTTATTTTATCGAGACAATCTTGGAATTAGTAAGAGAGATAAAAAGATTAATTTGTCTCTCATCTCAGAGTTGTCAGTAACGAAATTTGCGACAGTGGCTATATGTGCTAGGAAGTTCTATTTTGATCAAATTCTAAAGTTGAATGAATCTGTAGCGGATTACTATGAGCAAAACGAAATTGAAATTGAGAAGCGGCAAGGAATTTCTGATAGCAAGAGAGGAATAAGAATTCACTATGAAATTGAGAGCCTTGTAAAGGGAAAATATGTGAAAACTGAAAATCCAGTTATTTTGGATTGGGTAAGAAGTCATCTTGCAAAATTTTCAAATACACAATTTATTAGTGAACAGGAATTGAAATTTTCATTGTTTGGTCAAATGATTACAGGTGTTCCCGACTTATATCTTGTCAAAAATGATAAAGTTATCGAAATTTGGGACTTTAAAACTGGAGTATGTGACTCAGATGATCAGAAAATATACTTCTGTCAGCTTTTACTTTATCTTTATGGATTAAAAAACTCTGGATACTCAATTGCAGAGAGTGTGAATCTAAAAATATTACTTCTTGACCAAAAAGAAGTTATCGCTCGTGAAGTTAAGTTAGATGAGATTGATAAATTGGCCTTTGATTATTGGCAAGAGAAGTCTAATTATATGAGTAAAAAAATAGATTACTGCCGTACGTGTCTTTATGGAAATTTATGCCACAAATCAGGGAATAAGTCCCCGAATTCGCTATTATGTTAGAATATTCTTAGTATATTAATTCGTCTTATAAACAAGCAGGATGCTTAGGTGTTTTATGATAAGAATATGGAAGTTTTTAGTCTTAATAATGTGTCAGTTTACTTCGTTCAATGTTTTAGCTGGTGAAAGTGATCTTTACAACTTTTCTTGGCTAGATAAAGACAAGGAAGTTTATGTCTTACAAAATCGTAAGTTTAGAAAGATACAAAAATTTAGTTTTTCTGGTGGATATGGTCAAACGACCTCGGGTGCCTTTGTTGATGCGAGTGCTTTACAGGCGCGATTCGGTTATTTCTTTACAGAGGAAATTGGTTTTGAATTTGTTTATTCTTTAAACTCAGGTGAGGAAAACGAAGCAGCAGCATCTGTAAGAAGCTCCAGTGCCTCCGGTGCCGGTGGAACAATACCGTTTAGAAGAATTGTTGATAATTACTATGGTGCTATGATTATGTGGGCGCCATTTTATTCTAAAATAAATACATTCAACTCTATTGTTTATGTAGATTTTCTATTTGGCCTAGGTTTAGCAAGTCTAACTGAAACAAACAATAGAGAACAATTTGTTAATGATAATCCTAATTCTCCTGAGACTCAGGAAACACATACTGGTCTAATGTGGAATGCCGGTGCAAAATTCTATATCAATCCAAATTGGAATGTCCGTCTCGACTTAAATGCTGTTCACTATCAAGCTCAACAGGCAAGAAGAGATAATCCTGAAGATTATGTTTATTCGAATTTTGATTTAATTTTTTCATTTGGATATGAAATATAAAACGTAGGTAAACTATGAAAAATAATTGGAAAATTATTATACTCTTTCTATCTTTTTCGACCTTTGCCCTTGAGGACATATGGAGTGATCTCGTTAAAAGAAACAGAATTCAATACTATCCAAGAATTGTACAGAAACTTGTAGATCAAGGACTCTATCACACATCGACTCCCTACTTAAAGGAGTATCTAGTAAGTCAAAAATCTTTTAGAAATAGAAACTTTGATCAACTAGTGGAAGAGGTTATTGAAAAAGTAGGAGATCGACAATTTGTACTAATGCCTGAAAAATATCTTTCACGATCCAGTGCGCCAACTGTTCGCTACATTCTCGCTAAGAAACTTTTAAGAAAGAGAAAGCTAAATGAAGCCATAACAATTTTGAAAGGTGGGATTTCATCTACTCACTCGATGAGACCTTTTGCTTCAATGTTAGAAGGAACGATCTACGCTATTAAAAAAGATCACTACAATAGTATTGAATCTTTTAAAAATTGCCTAAAGCATTCAGATAATTTTCTTAACTCAGTGGATTCACCTCAAAGAAGAAGACAATTAATTGTAAATAAGGAATACTGCCAGGCTGGTATCGCAAGAGCCTACTATGGTGTGAAAAAATATGCAGAGGCTGAACAAGCGTATCTGGATATCGATAAGTCTTCTATAATTTGGCCAGAAATATTATATGAAGAAGCATGGAATAGCTTTTACAAAGGGGACTATAATAGGACTCTTGGTAAGCTCGTAACGTATAACGCTCCTATTTTAAAATATATCTTTAATCCTGAAATAGAAGTCTTAAAAGCACTGACATTTTATAAAATGTGTCTCTATGATGATGCATCTAAAGTTGTAGAGCAATACTATCAAGAGTACGAGTCTGATACAAAAAAATTAAATGCTGTTCTAAGAAGAAAATCTAGTGACTTAACTTATTTTTATAGAGTTATAAGTTCGCACATGAGGGGAGAAAGGTCTGAGATTAAAATTGTTAACAGGCTTCTTGAAAGTATCCTAAGGGACCCAGCATTTCTAAATCTTTATGAGAGCTATAAGAATGGTAAGGATGAAATTTATCGTATTAAATCGGTCAGAAATTCACGTTTAAGAAAAGTTCTTGCAACAAATTTAAAAGATTCTTTACGTCTACAGCAAAGATTAATTGGTTCATACGTGAAGAGAATCTTTAAAATTGCTGGTGCTCATTTAGATAAATCTTTCTCAGGAATGAGTTACATTAAACTTGAAATACTTGGTAAGCAAAAAGACCTCATCTATTCTGGAGCCAATGGTAAAGACGAGAAAAGAGGTGATATCTCATATCTACAACGTACACAGAAGCAGTATTTTTGGAATTTTAATGGTGAATTTTGGGCAGATGAATTAGGTGATTACGTATTTGCCCTTAGGTCGGAGTGTCGTTAATGATTAAATATCTCGTTATTGCGCTATTTTGTCTTAGTACTTTTGCAGACTTGTCTGCAAGAAGACGTCAATTGATAAACATAATTGATAATCAGATTAATGAGTTAACCAGACTTGCTAGAGTTTCTGGAGGAAGGAATCCTGTAACTCTTTTAAGAATTGCTGAAGCCTATCTTGAAAAAGGTCGTATATTAAGAGATCAAGAAAATGAAGACTTCTTCAATATTCCTTTGAAAAAGAGAAAAAGAGTAAATAAAAAGAAATTCTTTGCTAAGTCAAAAACTTATTTCACAAGAGCGCAAAGTACGGGTTATCAAATCCTGAAAAAATTTAAAAACTTTAAATATATAGGTGAAGTCTATTATATCCTTGCCTTCAATGAAAAAGAAGGTGGGAACTATAGAAGAGCTAAGGATCTCTTAAAAAAGTCGATTCAAAAATCGAAGAAAAGTTCAGAAGCCTACAAAAATTCAAATGTAGCGATTGCGGATATTTACTTTGGAGATGGTAATTTTAAGACAGCAAAGTACCACTATGATGCTGTTTTATCAAAGATGAGGCAAGACCAATGGTATACACGCTATCTTTATAATCTATCTTGGGCAAATTATCGCTTGGGTAATAAAAGATTAGCCGAAAATCAAATGCAAGAAGTCTTTAAGAAAAGTGATGATCCCAAATATATAAACAAAAAAAGACTTGCAGAAAGAGATTTAGGTTACTTTTACACAGATCAAGGAAAACTGAAAAAAGCGAAAAGCTTTTACAAGAATGTTGGTGGGAATACTGCGAAGAACTTTTTTGATATGGGAATGTTCTTAAAGGGAAAGCAAAGATATACAAAAGCACTAAATATGTTTAATAGTGCTTATTTGATTGCAGACAATAAGTATAAAAAACTTTCAGTTATTGAAATATTAAATATTCTTGATAAATATAACAATAATAAGATTTTTGTTAAAAGAGCCCGTGAAGCCAGTAATCTTATGTTAAATAAAGATGAAAGAAAAGAAACACTATATTACATAAGCCGAAGAGCAGCGATCATACAAAAACAATTAAGTCAGTCATATAATAAGAGACGTCCTACAGTATTGAAAAACCTCTCTTTATATTCTGCAGAACTTTATAAACTAGCTGCAAAAATGGATCCTTCTCTACAAGAAAAATCATTTTTCTATGCTGGTGAAAGCTATTTTGCAGGAAAACAATATACAAAAGCTTTAGTTGAATACGATAAAGTTAGATCACTTGGAAACACTCGTAGCAAGTTCTATAGAAGATCAATTGAAGGTATGCTTCTTGTTCTTGATAAGAAAGAATTACCCAAAGCATTAAGGTTAAAGTACTTTGAGGGACTTTATGTCTCCTATATAAAAACAATAAATAATAGACAAGCTAAAGGAAAGGCGGTCGAAAAACTTTACTCTTTCTACTATGATGAGAAAAAAGATCTCGCAAAGGCAGAAAATGTTTTCTTTCAATATCAAAAGATATTTCCAAAAAATAGAAAAAAACTTGAAGCTATGATTGCTATCCTTGTTGATCAGTATAAGAAGGAAAAGAAAAATAGTGAGTTAATAGCTTTCGTTAAGAAATTAAAACAAACAAATCTCTCTCTAGGTGCAGGGTTTGTTAGAAAGCTTAATAGAATAATTTTAACGACTCAATTTTCGAGTATTGAAAAATCTAATAGGAAAGGTGATAAAGTTATAGCTCTAAAAGGTTATCTTTCTGTTTATAAGGACCCTGAGAGTTCCAAACAGGCAAAGAGTAATTCTGCGTATAATATAAGTGTCTTATTCTTTGAACTTGGGAATATGAGTTTCATGTATAACTGGGCGCAAAGAGCTATTAGTGAAATGAATGCGGGTGAAGTGAAAAAATTTTTTAACTCGTATGAGCAGATGGTAAACCAGCTTCTTTATCGTCAAAGTTTTGATAATGGACTTAAGCTTAGCGAGAGTTTATTAAACTCAGTATGTAGAACGAATGTTAAAAATAAGAATCTTGTTCTCGAAAACTATGTCGTCATGGCAACAAGTCACTACGATAATGTAGACTCCACTGAAAATTTTGTTAAAAGACAATTGAATACTTGTCGTTATCCACAATCTGTTCAAGGTAAGGTAAGTTCTCAATTTTTAGATCATTTCATTGATAGTAAAGATGAAATAGCAAGTATGCGTTATTATCGTCAGTTAGGAAATGATAAGATTAAAAAAATTGATTATGCAGCTAAAATAGAAAGGATTTATGTTTCTAAAGGTAGACTGGCTCCACAAAGTCTTTATCGAGATATACGTGCACTATACTCTTCAATTAGAAATAAGAGAAAAATATCTTCGTATGCCCTTGATATAATTGCTCTACAACAGGTTGAAAACTTTTCAAAAAATAATAATAGAATAAAGTCAACTGAACTTAGGTTTCCTGAAGCCCAGTACAACAGCTTATTACAATCAAAGTTTAAACAACTTGATAGCCTTACAAAGGAAGCAATCTCTATATTGAAAATAGGTTCCCCCGAAGCAATGGTAAAAACTTATCAAGTATTAATTGATGCCTATGAAAGTTTAGCCAATGAAATGACAAGTTTTATACCCCCAGGTAAGAGTCCTGACTATGTAAAAACATTTAACAATTCAATGAAGGGAATTGCTAAGAGTCTGTATGCAAAAGTGAATCAGTTTAAAAAAGAAATGGACATAGAAATTAATAAGAGTGATGTTTTAGTTGAATCTTATGGCGCTATGAAAAGAGGTGGTGTTGATTATCTTCCATCTGTCGACTGGGCCGTTATGGATAAGAGAGGACGTTAATGAAGTTAATAATATCAATATTGATTACTAGTTTTTTTATTTCATGTGGTTCATCTCAAAAAAAGACCTTGACTGATGATGAATGGCTTGAGCAAGAGTTAGGTAGTTTAAAGAATGAAGACTTCTTACCTGAAAAAGAAGTACAGTATAAAAGGGGAAAAGATTTTCACTCAATTGATGATCTTGTCAATGATGCCCTCGCAGATGAGTCTCTAGCAAAGATTGACTTAGAAAAAATAGAAAAAATAGATAACGAACTAACCCGTCTTGTTTCATATTGTTATGTTGGAAAATTTGATGAAGCTAAGAAGTTTGGAGATCAAATTTATGGTAAGTATCGTAGGAATCCTTCGTATTGGAATCAAATAGGAAGCTGTTTCTATTTTCAACGAAATATTAAGAAAGCTAAGCTGTTTTATCGACGTGCATATAATCTCAATAATAGATTTGTTCCGGCTATAAACAATCTAGGTGTCATCTATATATTAGAAGGTAAAGATCGAAAGGCTCAAGCTGCATTCGAACAAGCTCTCGTTATTGATAAAAATGCAAATACTCCTAAGTATAACTTAACTAATTTATATATTAGATATGGACTTTTTTCGAAGGCCAATTCCTTTATTAATAACTTACTAACGAGAGGAAATAAGTATGATAAAGATATACTATTGTCTCAAGCGTATCTATACTTGTATCAAAATCAACCTCAACAGGCACTGAATTCACTTTCTAAAATTGAAAAAAAATACTTAAGTCGTAAACGATTTGCTCTCGTATTATACTTTGCTTACAAAAAAGCAAACGATAAAAAAGCGGAAGAGATAGCAAGCTTCCTTGCTGAGCAAGGATTGAGTCCAAGTGAGCAAAACACATTCAATAGAATGAGGTCTTTATGAAAATTATCAGTTTAATACTCTTGTTATTCTTGACGTCTCAGTCTTTTGCGCAAAAGAAGGGCAAAGTTGTCTATAAGTATAAAAAATTTGAAGAAATTAATTTAGATGAAATTAAAGTAGAAGGGGACCTTGGTGCACCAGGGGAAATTACAATATCAAGAAGATAT
>CAWUIU010000182.1:0-7072 GCA_963922285.1 uncultured Oligoflexia bacterium
TTATATAGGGATATTGGGAGGGAGAATGTCAAAGGAACACGGCTTTATTGATCTGTTAAAGTCATTAAAGAGTAAAAGAATGCTAATGGTCTTGTTACTTGGTTTTAGTAGTGGACTGCCTATTATGATCATTTATTCAAGCATAAAGATCTGGATGAGACGAGAAGGAGTCGACCTATCAACGATTGGTTATATCTCTTGGATGACGATCCCTTATACATTTAACTTTCTGTGGTCCTTCCTTCTTGATAAGTATATTCCTACAAAACTCGGGAGAAGACGAAGTTGGCTACTCATAACACAGATTGGTCTTGTCGTCTCACTAGTAGCTCTCAGCTTTGGAAACCCTACTATCAATATTCCATTTATAGCAACTGTAGGGACACTTCTGTGTATATTTAGTGCCACCCAAGATATCGCTGTTGATGCTTATAGAAGAGAAATACTGCCTGATGATGAATTAGGAATCGGTGCCAGTATTGGTGTCTACGGTTATCGAACGGCTATGCTTGTGGCAACAGGTTTTGGACTTTGGATTGTTGACGAAAAGACGTGGGGTTTTAGCTTTAATCAGATGTTTCTTCTTATGGCAGCAATTATGTCTCTTGGTATTGTAATTACATTCATAGCCAGTGAGCCTCAAATGAAAGAAGAGGCACCAAAAACATTACAAGAAGCAATCATTAATCCCTTCTTAGAATTTTTTAAAAGAGATGCTTCAATCTGGATTCTACTTTTTATTGTTATGTTTAAAATGGGTGACTCTATTGCTGGTTCAATGCTTGGTGCTTACTATGTGGACATGGGCTTTGATAATAAAACAATAGCAGAGATTACAAAAGGAATTGGCTTTATCTCCTCCATGGCCGGCTTATTTCTTGGTGGATGGCTCATATTCAAAATTGGAATTTATAAAGCACTTTGGTGTTTTGGAATCCTACAAGCAATCTCAACAGCTCTTATTAGTTTATTAACAATAAATGCCAGTAAAATGATGCTTACTCAAATCATTGCCTTTGAAGATTTAAGCTCTGGAATGGGAACGGCTGCCATGGTTGCTTTCATGGCCGGACTTACCAATAAGAAATTCACAGCTACTCAATATGCCCTCTTCGCTTCCTTAGCCTCTTTTGGCCGTACTTTTGTGTCTGGATTCTCAGGCAAGATTATTGAGTCTACTAATTACCAATACTTCTTCATTATATGTGCATTCCTTGCGATCCCAGGGATTCTACTCCTTCTTAAAATGAGAAATATTGAAAAATATATAATCGCTGAAGACAATAGCTCCAATAAAAACAAAAACTTATGAAGCACACGAGCCTCATCTAATATTTAGATAGGTACAATCTCAATAAAAAATAACAAGGGTTGTTGCTCTTGAATCACTGGTGCGGTAAGTCTAACCAAGAGAAAAGTTAATGAATAAATTCTGGGGGGATTTTATGAGAAAGGCATCTGTCTTATTACTTACTTTTTTGTCTCTGATGAGCGTTGCATCGTTTGCAGCTGACTCAGGTTTCTATGCATTATTTTCACCACACCAGGGTCAAGAAGCCTTTAACACAATCTACAAGCAAATGAGAAATGCAAATAAGAAGATTTACTTAACTGTCTATAGTTGGTCAGACACAAAAGTTAAAGATGCACTTCTTGATGCTCTTGATAATAACGTTGAAGTTAAAATTGTTCTTCATAGACCATTAGGAAAAAAAGCTAAGGTCATGAACATGGTTAGAGAGCTTGAGCTAGCAGGAGCTGATGTAAAACTTGCTCATCAAAATATGCATGAAAAATTCTATATAATTGATGATGAAATCCTTATGAATTCAAGTGCGAATATGAGCAATGGTGCTCGTACTAAGTACAGCGAAAACTTTGTTTTCCATACAAATAAAAGTCAACAAGGTGAAGACCTGATTAAAGAATTCAATAGAGAGTTTAAGATCATGTTCAATGCAGGAAAAGATATCTTTACAGCTGGTGAGGAAATTGCTGATGCAATTCCGATGTCAAACCTATCCAACACAGCGTTTGACGATGAATCAGTGCTTTACTCTTCAAGTCAAAATTTTAAAGCTTCTCGCTATGGTGTTAACACTGCTGCTTACAAGAAAGGTCAATATTTTAGGATGACAAGGATTGGTGGAACAAGCAATCAAACTTGGAAAGTTAGAGATGCCATCATCAAGAAGATTCGCGGTGCAAAGAATAATATCTATGCAAACTTAAACCATCTTAATATCGAAGCAGTTGCTAGAGAGTTATACCAAGCTTCCAAAAGAGGTATTGATGTTAAACTTGCTGTCGACAATCAAGAATTCAAAACAACAACACATGCTAAAGAGAAAACTCCTCTTTTTGTAAGTCTTTGGAAAAAAATTCCAGGAAATGCGAATAAAGAAGCTCCTGTTAGAGTAAAGTTTTACTCACATGCACCTTCACCTAGATATTGGTTTTTAAACCACCATAAGTATCTCCTTGTTGATTTTGACGAAAATGAACTTGAAAATACGACCCTTATTTCTGGATCTTATAATATTTCAAGAACTGCCGAGCATAAACAATACGACAATATGGTCATCTACTCTGGTGCCGAAAACGCTAGACTTTACAAGCAATTTAAAAAAGAGTTTGATAATTTGTGGACCCTAAATAGAACTTCCTTAGATAAGCCTAATCCAACCATATACAAGTCACTTGTTACTCCAAATGAAAAAGGAAACTTAATCCTACATAGCAAGAAACCTCTGTCTCTGACCTGGAATGAAGTTAGAAAAATGAGAAGCAAAGTTTCAAAAATTGCAAAGAATCTATACTACAACGCGTTTAAAAATAGAGATTGCTACTACTACAATGTGGAAAAGCAAGACTTTACAGGGTGTCCGCAAAAATAACTTTTAGCCTAGATAATTTTTTAAAATCGGTCCATAATGTAAACATTACATGAGGACCGATTTTGAAGATTTTAGTCGCCGATGATGAAACAATATTAGCTGATATACTAGCTGATGAAATAGAAGACACATTTGATTGTGAAGTTCTTACTGCCTACGACGGACAACAGGCCTACGACTTTTTTAAGTCTAACTCAGATATTGCATTAATTGTGACAGACTATAAAATGCCCCGCATGACTGGCGCGGAACTCATTGATGCAATTCACAAAAATTCATCAATAGATAACAAACCGGAAATCATTCTTATAACGGCTTTCGAGCCTGGAGATATTGCTGCGACACTCAAAAATCACTCCATTGAAGTTATGAAGAAACCCTTCGATTACGATCACTTATTTGTAGCGATGAAAAATCTACTTACCTAAGAATACATATAAATAGCGACGGCAGCGCCAACAAAAGTAATAGCAACTAAGATGTATGTATTTAGATTACTCGACCTAGGAGCTTTAGAAAGCTTTGTTGAGTAGTTATTCCTATTCTTTCTTTTCTTATTCTTTCCCATAACAAATATTATTCATTAACTTTTTAAAAAAGTCCTTAAATACTGCGTCAAATACTTAAAGATAGAGAGGATTTAAATAAATTGGTCCTGTCAGTTCCTTAAACTCGCTTTTTTGACTTACTTTAAAGAGACAACCATTAGTCTTGAACTGTGGAGTAGGAAGCTTTAGACTAAGTTTTTCGTCATGTCCATGACACATAAGAAAGAGTTCTCCTTTTTTAATTTGACCTTTCTTATATAAGAACTTAAGAATCATTTTTAAGACTTCCGCCTTATTAAGATCATCATCGATTATAAAGTTTGTCATATAGTTCCATGGAATTTTCTCTCGATAGTCGTAAGAGAGTAGCAGTTTAATTGCTCTAAGCCAGAGATTAATCCTTGGGTTTGAAGGCTCCACAAAGAGATTTCTTGACTGAGGCTTTTTCATCGAGAAGTAGCCAACGATTTGATCACTATTTTTTATGACATATTCGTTGTCAGAAAAATCTACAGAGTGGGAAAACTCTGAAAATTTAATTTTATCGTTTATATAGCTAAATGCCAGAGAATTTGCAGGCTCAATTTTCAGATCCCTTACTTCTTTATTTAATGTTATGAACCCTAAGCTTGGCAAGACTAAGATTGACCTTGAAGTATATTCATAAACTTTATGATAATAGAGATCTTTATTCCTTGTTAACGCCTTTATTGCTTTTTCATTATCTTTTAGAACAACTGTATAGCACTCTCCCGGAAGCATTTTGAGAACTTCAAGATAAGCCTCTCGAAACTTAGCTCGAGTTCTCATTCCAGCAGACTTCGCTATCCTTAGATCACTCGTATAATAGGACTTTTGGGAGTGCCCATACTTCCTAATACTTACTTCACTAACAACACCTAAAAATCTCTTTTGTTCGTCAGTAATAATTGCAGGCAACTGACCAGATTCGACATAAGAGCCATACAAGTCTGGCTTTCTTGTGTACTTTAACTTTACAAAGCCACTTAAATCCATAGCTTCATTTTCTAAGATATTATGAATATCCTCATACTCATTTTCAGTTGCAATATGATATTCTTCATAATTACTTAATACATTATTAATGAGCTGATAATGCTTTGATTGAGAACTTAAACTCTTTGATAATTCCATCAAAATCTACCTTTTTTAAACTCTTATGCAAACAAATTGTTATAACTTGCTTACCATTTATTTCATATAAAACAACGCCTATAGGTCGATGCCAACGAACAGGATGAAGAACATACAATTCTTCGAGATCACAGGAGCTCCCAAGGTCTCCAAGGTTTGAAACTGAGCCCATCCATTTCGTTTTAGTACTTAAAACACTCTTACTTGTGAGATAAGTTATGATTCGGCGCCCTATTAAAAGTCCAACTTTAGCGAGGTAATAAAAACCCCACTGTTCTCCATCTTTTAGCTTTTGAACCAGTGCTTTATGAGTATCGATAAGACTATCTTTATAGTCGACTTCTAGACCAATGTAGCTAGCCTGTAGACCATCAGTTTCTTTCATTCTCACCGGAACCATCCAACGAGAGACTGTATTTGTGGTGAGCTCTTTCATAAAAATTTTCGCTAAAATATTTGTAGCAATAGCAGTAAAAGATAAATGAGTAGAAAACTTTTCAAGCTCGATTGTGCGAAAATAAAAATCAACACCACGAGTATCTTCACATTGACTAATAAAATGATGATACTGAGTTGGCCTAGAAAGTATCGCACTTTTAAAGGCTTTCAAATAACTCTTAGGTCTTGGGACTTTAAATTTTGGTAAATCAAGAGCAAAACTTTGCTCATCTTTAAGAACTTTCAAAGCAGAGTATCCATCATGCAAAGCATGTGGAGTCTTAAACCATTGCGTTCCTTCGCTTCCGACTCTCTTTATACCAATCGGAATATATATCTTGTCCCCAAGATCTTCTAAAGCAGAAAAATAAAGTCCGCTACCATAAGATCGATTCCAAATATCGTTCTTATATTTGGTAACATTAGCTCCATCAAAGATGAGGGCGTTCTCCGGGGACCTTAATTCCATTTATCACCTAATACGAGACTGAGAAAATCAACTTCCTTAATAAATGTTTTTCTTTTAAATAGTGCTTTACTTATTAAATTAGGAAACGCAGTGATCGGCAATAGACCGACCTGTCTTCTTGAGGCAATTTCAATAACTTCATCATTTTCACAAGAGTTTCCAGCAAGCATTTTCACACGTCCACGATAAATCTCAATCGGTTTTGCAAGTTTATAAAGTTTCGCTAGCTTTTCATTCCCAAGATCATAAGCATAGATAAAGAATTTCTTATCTTTTTGCATAAAGACATCACGACAAAATGTTAACCAAAGCAGAAGACTTGGGAAACCATTCTTGATCTCAGGCTCTAACCAAAGAGCCGTAACTTCGAGAAGATCTTTCTCATCTTCACCTAATACTTCTTGATCAGGTAATGAACTAACAACACGAAGTGGACCTTCAGTAATGAGAGCATATCCACCAACGATTTCATCTTTTGTGTTTCTAAATGCTCTAATAAAACCTTGCTCAAAGTATGAATCGGGATAATCAACTCCGATTAACTCCAAAGCTCTCTTCTTGAAATACGCAATATCTTTTTTATCTGATAAACGTACTGGACTAACATACATGATTCTCTCCCTTTTGCTGTTACGAGGATCTCTCCTAAGAAAGGCTATCACAAGGGTTCTTTTATGAGACAACAAGTATTGACAAGATTTTGTTACGAATGTCAGTTTGTAAGTTTTTTGACAGTTTCATACATTTCTGTCGTTTTTTATGGAGTCAGAATGACACAGTATGATAAAAATAATTTTCTCAAGCTAACAAAATCCGAAAAAATGATCAGTAAAGCTTTATCCAAAACTGGAAAAAGATTATTAATTTACTCATCCTTAATCTCTAGAAAAATAATCTCATTTCTGCAGAGTAAAGAGTAAGCTCTGTTACATTTCGACCACTAACCGTTGAGTCTACTCTTATTGTGAATTGCATTGGAGCAACGAACTTCTTTTTCATGTAAGGCTTTACTGTTGAAAAAGTAGCTCCCGCCGTGAAAGTTGTTGCTGAATATCCACTGATTGCCTCTAATTTTTGATTGTAATATTCATTGTTTGATTCATAATCACCTTGAAACTTCTTTTCAAAAAGAGCACTTGTAAAAATTGAAAACCAATCGTTGAGTAGATACTCATAATTTGGTGATAACTGAAGCCTTAAACCTGGACTTACTCCAAAAATACCTTTTTCTTCTGTTAAATCACTTGCTGAAGTTGATGGCCTAAGCTCCTTTTCCCTTGCAAAAGAATAGTCCACTCTTCCCCATAATGAGAAATCATTTCTCTTATAAGACTGACCAGCTCCTAATTCGATAAAGGCCTGCAAATGACCAGTTCCAAAACCAAAGTCTTGAATAATATCAGGATCATCCTCCCGTCCAGTTGGCAGGATTGAGCCAAAAGTAAATAAAGCTCCGCCTTGACTCCATTCAGCAAACCGATACTTTATGCCAAGTTCAACGTCTCCAATACCACTTCCAGTCCAAACCCCAAGACCTTGATAGCCGTAAAAATCTTGTATTGCAG
>CAWUIU010000183.1:0-6978 GCA_963922285.1 uncultured Oligoflexia bacterium
CAAACTCCTTCGGTTAATCAAATAGGTTGTAATAAAGTATATCGTCGAGGATATCTTACGAATACAGATCTTACAGCACAGGACTATAGCTCAAATGGAAATGATCACTACACCTTTATTGGTGGGAGAACTACGGGTGGAGCAGATATTTTTGCTATAAATAACCATGCAGATTCTCAATATATAGCAACAGGATCTAGTGGTTCTAACTCGTCAGAGATGTGTGTTTCAAAATTTGGTATTCAGGACCACACAGGTAGTACGAGAACAATCCTCTCGGATACTTTTTGGGCAAATTCAACCCTTGGTGGGTATGAAGTAAAGTACGAAAGAGATGAAACTGATCCAACTATAAAAACTATTCGAACTGATCGTGGTGTCGATTATGATCCAGGTTTCATCGAAGATTGGAAAAATGGAAATGGATTGTATTATAATAATGTTAGTGGTGGTGGCGAGAGTTTCAGTGAAAGCTCACAAACATACACGATGCAATTTAGCCAGTCAGGAAATTTATTTTTCAACCCGATTATGGGAATTTATATGAGTTGTGGTGGTACGACATGCATACAAAATAGTTTGCCTGATGATAATCAATTATTTTCACATCTCACATCTGGAACACCTGCTACATATAAAGGCTTTCGCTATGCAAACAATACTCCTCGTGTGTATATGAGGTTCGATCAATCGACAGTGGCAATTGTATCACTCTCTGTTGAGCACGGATGGTGGAATGGATCTGAATACAACTCAGTATATGGTTTAAGATTAGAAAGAGATTGGGCATCTGGTAATAGAACAAGATGTGCCACACAAATACCAAGTGTAGGTGACTAATTGAAAGTTATAATAATTAGTATATTATTTGCTTTTCTTTCATGTTCTCCACAAGAGGCAGAAGTCGAAAATGCTAGTGTAGCTCTTCTTTCTTCTGAAGAGGGATATAGTAGCAATTTTGGATATACACCTCTTAATGTTGAAAAAGAAGTTTTTATTACGCTTAAAAACAGTGGAAGTTACGATATTTCTGATTTAAAAAATAGTGGTTTCAATGAAGGTTCTGCCTTTTCGTTCAAAGGTGGAGAATATCCTGGAACAGGAGGAACCTGTAACGACTCTTTACAAACTAATTCTATCTGCCAAATAGTTGTAGAGTTTGCTCCGACGTCATCTGGTCATTGGGAAGAAGTGTTAAAGTTTTCATACCTAGACGGGATTAGCCAAACATCCAAGTCATTTATCTTCACAGGTATTGCTGGTCAAATTCCAAGTTTAGAATTTACAACTGATGATGCTTCGTTTGGTATTTTAGAAAGCTTTGATAAAAAAACGAAAACGATCACTCTAACAAATACAGGTGGTCTGCCGGTAAATGATCTTAAGTTTAATATTAATAAGAATGGCCAGATTGATTTTCTAGGAGGCTCTTTCCCTGGAACTGGTGGAACATGCAACAAAGAACTTGCTGAAAAAGAAAGTTGTACAATCATTGTAAGCTTTGAGCCAATTGAAGATAGAACCCATTCTTCGACAATTGAATTGAGTTTTTTTGATTATGAGTCAGAACAAAGTACTTCAATTAATATTTCTGGACAATCTCTTGATATTGTCGCAAAAATGTTTTTCAACGGAATTCTCTCAGCAGATTTTGGTGTTGTTGTTGAAGGTAGTGAAGTAGTTCGAACAGTAAATATTAGAAATGAAGGTTTTGCTAATGCTACGACATTGAGCTTTGTTTTTTCTCAGTCTGATTTTTACCTTAAAGATAATCGCTGTCCATTAATAATACAACCTACTGAACAGTGTGAGATTGATATTGCTTATTTACCAAGTTCTCCAAATTATGGTGTCCAATCTTCAACTCTTGTAATTAACTATAATAACTCTAAAGCTATGGATGTCTCTTCGAGTATTTCTCTTACCGGAAATGCTCGAAAAATTGCAAGTTTAAAAACAGAAGACTTTGATAACCCAGGAAGTGACTTAACAAGTTTTAACTATGGTTCAAAAGGTCAAAATTCAAAAACAAAAAAAATAATTACTCTTGTAGCTGACTCTACGGTTTTAACAACGGCAACAGATATTACATTGTCATCCATTTCTGCTCCATTTAGTATCAGTAATACGACGTGTTCCGACTATTTAGCTCCTGGTAAAAAATGTAATATTGAAGTTATATATAGTCCTACAAATCTTGGTATACATAATGAAACTTTAAATATTTCATACAATAATGGTTCTGGTGTTCAAAATATATCTTTTGGTCTTCAGGGGAGTTCGGAGTCTAGGGGCCTCTTACGAATATCAGATCTCAATGAATTCATTCCACATATTTCTCTAGCGCCAAGACCTATAGGTGGAACTTTTGAATACACATATACTCTTATTAATGATGGATTGGTTACAAGTTCAAATATTGTGCCAGCAACACTACCTTCTCAAATTGTTTATCATGGTGGATTCCCTGGGAATGGTGGAACCTGCCCCTCTAGTACTCCTTTTAGCCTCGCACCTGGAGCATCATGTACATTTAGTATTAGATATACTCCAACAATACCTGAGAATATTTTAAGTGAAACATTTAATTTTACTTTTAATGATGGAACTCAAGCACAAATTTATGAGTTTACAATGGCCAGAGAGGCTAGATTTCCAGCTAATATAATTGTCAGTGAAGATAGTGGTGCGACAGTCATAACGGAAACCGATTATGGAGATAGTTCAGTAACTAACAAATATATAAAGAAGGTCGTACTCTATAATGACGGTGGATTTGCTGCACAAAACATAAGCTATACTTTTTCAAATGCTGACTTTACCCTGAATGGCGCTATTCCAACGCTTGGACCTAAAAGTGAAGAAGGAAATTGCCCTGAAGTAGGTCAAAATCTCGAAGCAGGAGAAAGCTGTTCAATCTACATCAGCTTTACTCCTAGTTCAATTGCAACTTATATAGAAACTTTTGATGTAAACTATGATAATGAATTAATTTCTACTACTTTTAATCACACTGTAAAAGGAGTAGGCGCCAATATTGCTTATCTCGACATTACTCCAAACGATCAAGATTCTGGGACTTTTATTTTTCCAGAAGCAGCATATCCAGGAGGTAAATCTAGTCAATTGTTCACTATTGATAACAAAGGTCAGGCAAGTGCGACGAGCTTTACTGTTTCAAATATTATTGCTCCTTTTTCAATTGGGCCAGCTACAACATGCGGATCAACAGTCATTGCGTCCACAACATGCCAAGTCGAAGTTGAGTTTTCTCCCACGTCTCTGAGTTTTGCAAACTTAGTTCCAACATTTAGTTATAATAATGGCAGTGATACAATAAATTATTTTCTCGCAATAAGAGGACGTGGTGTCAGCCCATCAGATTTACAGGTTACAATTCCTTTAGAGCCACCATATACCTTTGAAGATGTTGAGATTAACACAACAAAGAACTTAAATATTACATTAACAAACCGTGGAAGCTTTCCAGCTCAAGTAAGTACTGTAACAAGCTCGAATCCATATATCACAATTACTTCTGAAAACTGTACAACAGATGACATTAATGGTTTTTTATCTTGCTCACTATCTTTACAGTTTGCTCCCGATGATACAATTGTTGGAAATAATGAAAATTCAACAGTGGATGTTAACTACTATGATGGTGTGACGACACAAATACTTTCTTTTACTGTAGAGGGGCTAGCCTCACCACCAAGATCAACTCATCAAGGATGGAAACAAATTCTCGCACTCGGAAATAATGTTAACTCACTAGGGACTAATTCTAATGATAGAAGTGTTACACTAGAATGGGAGCCAATGATTGTCACACAAGCTTATCCTATTGATAGTTATAACGTTTATCGAAAACTCCCTACAGATGAAGAGTTTGATTATACCACACCTATAGCGACAGGAATTTTACCTTCTCAAAATAAATATTCGGATACATCTATTGATGAGAGAAAAAGATATATCTATGAAGTTCGACCTGTCGTTTTGGGTAATGTATCAGAGGTCGTGGAAGATATTTCTTCTGTCGAAGTATATATTCCTCCAGAAAATATGAGTTTTATTCATCGAAGAATTGCCAATAAAATCTTGTGCCAAAATATGGGTAAGGCAATCAATTCAACGGATAATAACTCTTGTTTTTATAATGGTCCAGGCTCTAATGTGGATGGAAAATTGGATATAGGCTTTCACCTTCTGTACGATAGATACGAATTAGGACAGTCAAATACTTCTAATCCAGGGCAATTACCTAAAACTTCATTTACACAAACTTCGATCGATGCTGTATGTAGCACTCAGGCAATACTTGTCGATGATGCTTTTAAGTCAAAAAGAGTTCCCTCGCGTAAAGAATATCATATTGCCTCAACATGGCCGACGGGTGCTTCTGTCGACACTATAGAAGACGGAGTGATTTCTAGTGAAAACTGTAATTCGAGCTCAACTTCATTAGAAAATAACGACAGTAATAGTTCGTGTGTTTCTCAATTTGGAATTTTCAATTTAGTTGGAAATGCTTGGGAGATTGTTAGTGAAAGACTAATATCCGGAATAGGTGTAACCGAAGCTGTTAATAAGCTCTATCCTGAAAATACAGACTTTGATGGTCTTGATTTTACAGGACTTGCTTCGGGAAATATCTCATCGTTTATCTGCCTCAATGTTGCACTTGGTCACCCTGTGGAGGATAATGCTGGCAGCTGCCCAGAAGGCGCAATTCTTGTTTCTTCAACAACTATAAATAACGACTATTTTTGGAATCCAAGTAGTTTTGGTGCTTCATTTGCTCAGTCATTTGTTGGTGGAAGCTATGAAGCCTCAACAAACTCGGGACGCTATACAACAGCTTGGGTTGGAGCCTCATTTTCTGGTGGAGGAAGGTGTGTTCTTGAAGTTGAAAGTGGTTTAAAGTTTCCTGAAGAGGAATAATGTAACGACAATATCTCTAGAGATTATAGTATAACCTTTTTGTTGTACAAAGATATCTTTGGTTAATAGAGATCTAAAGCAAGTTTTCAAATAAATTCTCTACTTCTTGTTTGTGATTATTTACTTATTAACTATATGTATTGAGCCAAAAAATAATACGAACGGAATCTAAGGAGTTTTCCCATGGGAAAGAGTGAAAAATCTCCTTCTATCGACTGGAAATACTTGTTAGTTGTTATGAAGCGATTAATATAAAATAACGAGTTCTTAACAAGATTTTCACTACTCCATATTTGCCCTCCCTCCTAGGGAATAAGGGTTGAATGAAGCACATCAGATTCTAAAAAAAACATGCTTTTTAAAATTCACTAGTAGATAGAGGAGGTCGTTAACATAACTATCATTATCATCTTTTCTGAACTTACCTTAAATAACACTATAATGCTTCACAACTAGAATTCTTGAATAGTTTGCATTCGATAGATAATGGAGAGAATCAAGAAGATAAAGATGTTTTTGGAAAAAAGATTAGAAATGGCATTGGTAGAAAAACACTTATACTAGACCGATAAAATTATGAGTGCATAATTTTTTCGGAAAATGAGGTTCGAGCTTGTGAAATTCCCGAAGACTTTAAAAATAGACAGTCTGTAAAGTTTTTATCAGGCTTATCTCTAAAAGTTAAAGGGGTTGAGGTTTCAGTTAAACCCATTTAGTCAACAGCGTTGCTTTTGGTGCCACAAAGAACTTTCCAAAAAGAAGTCTTAGAGAATTACAATGTGTTGATAAACTTAATAAGGCTATCGAGAAATAATTCTATCATATGTAAAGCATCGAGTTAGCCAGATAAAAGATCACTGTCTTGGGCTTAAAGATGAATTTGGTCAATGGAAAGACTTTTTCGATGAGAGTTTCTGTAAAAATGCATTTGAAACATGTTTAAATAGCCAATCGCTGAAAGAAATTGTCACAGATGCTATGAAAGGATTATTTCCACGAAAGAGTAGAAAATCTGATGATAATAATAGTTCTTCAGTAACTGTAAAGTAATGATAAACAGTTAATGTGGACTCTCAGTTTTAATGTTAGTTTTTATTCTTTAGTAGTTTTAACAAACAAGAACGATTCAATTTTTTTATTTAATCGATCTCTTAATTCTACTGGTCTTAGTACTTGAGTATAAATTGCAAGGCAAATTTTAGGTAACGAGAGTGATAATACTAATTATTGGGTCCAGAGAAAAAGAAAGATATATGTATTGTTTAGATAACAAAATACTCCCAAGTCTTAACGTCTATCACTTGAAGAGTAGAGATTGATGAAAACAAAGCACATATTATGTAATTATGGAACCAGCTTAATGGTAATTATAGTCTTAATCCCCCACACTTGGTAATTGTACAGCACATCTACCTTTTATGCTATCTGTACCAGCAGCATGTATTTCACCACCTGTTGTTGATCCATTTTCAGAATAACCATTCCATGGTGAGTTGTTTTTGAAAACCGAAACACCACTCCCTGGATAATTGAACCACTGATAAACCCGTGGTAAAGTTTTAGCAACTCGATAAGCTTTATAAAGAGCAGGTGTCCCCGACGAAAGATGCGAAAATAATTGATTGTCATCAGGTAAACTGTTTTGAATACAAGTTGTACCCCCGCAGCTAAGAAATATCCCCATAATTGGGTTATAAAAAAGATTTCCAGACTGATTAGATTGATGTGTGTAGGTAGCTGCTGCTTCACTAAAAGCATTACCTGAGCCTATTATTGAGTTATAGTAGAGCCCATTACCATTTCTCCAGTCCTCAGCAAATCCAGGGTCGTAAGAAAAGCCCCAGTCTGTCCTAGGAATTGTTATGGTCGGATCAGTTTGATCTCTTTCATATTTTATATCATATCCACCAAGAGGGCCATTTGCCCAAAAAGTATCTGATAGATGAATTGTTGTTCCAGAGTGTTCTTGTATACCGAATTTAGATACACACATTTCTGTTGAGTTTGGGCCACTCGATCCCGTTGCAAGAT
>CAWUIU010000184.1:0-6910 GCA_963922285.1 uncultured Oligoflexia bacterium
TGATCTTATCAAACATATGCATCAATATTCCTCTAATCCTTCAGGATTAGCATATAGATCTTTAATAATTTCTTGCATTTTTATGAAGTGGAAACCATCCATAATTCGATGATCAAATGTAAAACATAACTTAATCGTTGGAATCGCTTCAACTGTGCCATCAATAACAAATGGTCTTTTTTTGATATTTCCTAGTGCAAGAACCATCGGAATTCTCGTATACGGAGCAATTGGCACAAAAGCATTGTCTCCACCGATACTTCCAATACTTGAAATTTGGATACTGCCAAATGGGTCTTTAGGCGCTCCAAGAAGTGGTGACCATATATTAAAGTTGTAAAAGATAAGTGCCGTTAAATCGAGAAGAGGTCTTGCAAGAAATCCCGGAAGCAAACGAAAGAGAGTTTTAATTTTCTTAAATTCCTTATCGTCAGTTTCAATTATTGTTTTCATTTGTCTTTTGAATTCAGCACTCAATGTTTGGATGTTATGTTGATCTGCTTTTCTAATAACAAAACCTGTGAGATCTTCTCCTGTGATTTTATCGAGTGCCATATGAAAGAATATGTCCACATTTTTTCTTTGATACAGTTTTCCAAAGCGAATGATTTTATTAATGTATGAATGCTTGGCAATTGTTCTGGCCATGACAAGACCTGCAAAATGGGTCTCGTTGAGATTGAGACCATTTTTTTCTTTGTGCGCTTTGAAGAAAGATAGCATAGGTCTAGCGTCTAATTCGAGCATTGTATGAATACTTGAGTCCCCAGTAGGGCGCCATGATCCAAGAGAAATTTTTCTCCACGCAGACATTTTTTGAGCTTTCTTCAAAGGAATATGGGTCTCAAACAAGAGGTTCTCCTAATATTAGCTAGATATATTTCTTAAAACCTAAAAATCTTACCGGCCCCCTCGTTTTAAACAAGGTTTTCTATAATAATTACTCATTGTGAAAACCATGAATAAAGAATTTACATTAGTGCAAACTAGGCCGTGGGTGATTAAGTTTCTTGCTTCAAGAAATCCAGGTGTAGTTGTTCTTGGGTCTTTGCCTTTATTGATCTTCTTTACTTTTCAACTAGAGAAGCAGATCTTAGTAAATTTATTCTTGGGATTAGTAGGTGTCATCTACTGGAGCTTTCTTGAGTATGCTATTCACAGATGGCCTTATCACATGAAGTACAACAGTACGAAAATTAGAAATTTTATGGATACATTTCATATGTATCATCATCGTAATTTGCCAGATCGTCGAGTTCTCAATGCAGGTCCTATGATGGTTTATCCTATGGCCTTTACTATTTTGACTCCAATATATATCTTAATGATAACTTTTGATTTTGGCTTTCATGATCTAAGTGCTTTTGCTCTGGGAACTCTCACAGCTTATGTCGCTTATGAATTTGTTCATTTCTTTATTCACTATCGAGAATATAAGAGTGGTTACATGAGTTATATTCAAAAGTATCACTTTTACCATCATGAGAAAAAGTGGAATAAGAATTTTGGAAATACAAGTCATTTTTGGGATGTTCTTCTTGGAACATATGACCAAAAGTATAAGAGTTATTCATTAAGTGAGAAGGCGAGAGAGTCCTTAATTACTGCTAATGATTAATTAATCCTATATACGCCTTTCTTGTTTTCATTTAAAAATGGGTTCATCCAAAAATTATAGAGCATACTGAACTTAAAACTCTCTTCTTGGTGAGATTTCGGATTTTCATTTCTTATCACTTGATCTGCAGCCTTTAAATGATACCAAGGGATGGACATGGAAACATGGTGGGGAATATGGATATTGATGTCACAGATAAAGAATTCGATCCATTTAGGAAATCGAACATTCACGGTTCCATTTAATTGGGCACGATGATAGTCAAATTCCTCTTCCTCGTATAATTCGATTCCTTCATGTGAGTGATGAAGAAAGGTTAGAAGTGTTCCCCAGCACATTGCTAGTAGTGCAGGGAGTGCGTACATATAAATAAGACCATTTGCTCCAGAGAATTGATAAATTCCTGTGATGATTGTTGTGCTTACGATAAGAACAATCATATTTGAAACGAAGAGGTCTCTCTTGTCTCTTTGTGAAAGATCAATAAAAGGCATAAGAAGTGACATGAATGTTCTTTTAATCATACCCACTGAGAAGCCCACAATCAGACCTAGCGGAGTACGGTAACCAAAGAAGAAAGTTAATTTATCGTGCAGATTTAACTCTTGATACTGTTTCTTTGTTACCATAAGAAATGGCCAATCTGGATCCTGACCAAGCTTATTTGTATGAATATGGTGGTGACCATGAGAGATTCGCCAATTGTGAAATCCTGTTAGAAGACTACTCATACACAAGTGGCCAACCAGGTTATTGATTTGACGATTAGTATGAAAGCGATAATGGCCACAATCATGACCGATAACAAAGAGTGAGACAAATGAAAGAGAGCAAAGAAAAATGAGTGGAGTTATTATCACAAATTTCATGATCGAGTTGTCTAACATCATCGTTTGATAAATAAGACTTTCAAAGAGTAGTAAAAGCAAAACTCTTGTTAGAAGTGTCATTATTGCCTTTTTATTATCTATCTTCTTAAATGGTGAAAGATCTAAATTGCTCATAATTTATTTTATATGCTTTTCAAATAAATTGATATCGAGATTATTTTGAATGGCAAGGTCAATAGCGTGTAAACCTTTCTTATTCTTTTTCCTTGGGTCGATTCCTTTTGCTAAAAGTTCCTCTATTCTTTCGATCTTTCCTCTTCTCACCATAATATGAAGAAGGGTATCTCCATCTTTATTGATAAGCTGATAATCTGACTCATTTATTTTGTCTTCTCTATCATTGAGGATATTAAAAACCACATCATTAAAACGTTGATCATTAAAGCTATAGCCACTCGCGACTCGTAGTGGTTGTGTAGTTTTGATTTTAGGAGGGGCTACTCTTTTGAGTTCTTTACTCGGCCAATAAATTTGATACATTTGCACTGAAAAGACAGCTGTGAAAATAATGAATATGATCTTAATTGGATTAATCTCTTTCACTATTTAATTATAGCCTTTATTATAAAAGTCTCAAAGGAAAAGAAATGAAAGATAGCGAACTTGTATGGTCTTCAGAGCATGGAGATATGAGGAAGAAAGGAAAACAGTCGGCTAATGAAACTGTTGATGAAAGTAAGATCTCTCTTGAATTAAGACGTCTAACTTCTGGTAAGGGAAGAGCCGTAATTGAGATTAAAGGTCTTCCAAATAATAAAAAGTGGAACCAAAAACTCTGCAAAGATATAAAGAAAAAACTTGGGGCAGGTGGTGCCCACAAGAATGATTTTATTGAAATACATGTAGGTGAAATTGAAAAAGTAACCAATATTCTCGATCAAAAACAACTGCAGTGGAAGAAGGTTGGGGGCTAGTTTTCGCTTACTGAGTCCCAGTTGATATCTTTTCCAAGAGTAACACCTGAAATTGTCTTCGTTTCTTCCTTTTTAATAAAAGGAAATTCTATCGTTTTATAGTCAGCAAGTTCTTGATCAAATGAAATAACAATTGTCTTAGGCATAACATCTTTTAAAAATTCAATGTAGTAATTTTCTGGTAATTGCTTGATTGATTCTGCAAGTTCCACATCGGCTTCAACTTCTTCGTTGATGTGCATTGGTCTTTCCACAGCATCCTTAATGATAATGGCTCCCTTTAACTTCTCAGTAGGGATTTCATTTGTCAGGTTCCAGCTGTTGATATTAAAGAAGTCCACAAAGAACATCGACTTTCCATATTTTAATTTTCTAGGAATGAGAAGTGACTGAAGAAACTTTCTCGTCGAAGGATCTTTAGACTTTCTCGCTAGTTTCTCGGCAAGCTTTGAGTCTTCAATTCTGATGATATAGGCACCAGGATTTTTTTGTGAGTGAAAGAGCATGTATTGAAAGGCAACGCTAAAGAGTGTGAATAACTTGTGTTGGTTTAAGTGAATATGTCTTGCGTCACATTCAACTAAGGTTTTAACAGATTCGTAAAGGTGTTCTTTAGAAAGATCACGACCCATTTGCACTCCGATTAATTTATTGTTGTAAGTAGGAGATTTTTAAGGTCAGAGAGGATTTTTGTCAATTAAAAAAATACGTGTCATGTCAATTCTATTACGTCCATAAAAGTTGTTTTTACTTTTTAAATAACATGTATTTTATGCGCAGCGAAATGTGAAGGTATAAAGAGAATTACATTGACGTGGAGAGCGAGCTAACTTATTATTCCCCCATTGTTTACACTAAAATTGTCTAACATTAATCATAAACTAAGTTTTTGGAGAGTAAAATGATTAACAACAAGCTTATGGCGAAGACCAGAAATATTGGTATTTCGGCACACATTGACTCTGGTAAGACGACTCTTACTGAAAGAATCCTTTTCTATTGTGACATGATCCACAAAATCGAAGATGTTCGTGGTGGTGGTGATGGTGCGAAGATGGACCACATGGAACTAGAAAAAGAAAAAGGTATTACAATTACATCTGCTGCAACAACAGTTCACTGGAAAGGTTTAGAAGGTAAAGGAACTGAATTTGCTGAAGGAATTGAAAAGGATACTAGAATTAATATTATCGATACTCCGGGTCACGTTGACTTTACTGTTGAAGTTGAGAGATCTCTTAGAGTTCTTGATGGTGCGATCTTAGTTCTATGTTCAGTTTCAGGTGTACAATCACAATCAATCACTGTTGATAGACAGATGAAAAGATATAACGTTCCTAGAATGGCTTTCCTTAACAAGATGGACAGAATGGGTGCGAATGCATTTAACGGTAGAGATGCTCTAAGAGAAAAGCTAAATCACAATGCAGTTCTTATGCAATGTCCGATAGGTAGCGAAGATGAATTCGCAGGTGCTGTTGATCTAATTACAAGAAAAGCATGGTTCTATGATGGTGATAATGGTGAAAACGTTAGAATCGAAGATTGTCCAGCTGACCTTGCTGATAAAGTAGAAGAGCTAAGATCAGAAATGGTTGATGCTGTTGCAGAATATGATGATGAAGTAATGGAAGCATACCTCGAAGGTAATGAGCCAAGTGAAGAAGATCTTCACAAGTGTATCAAAGTTGGTGTTCAGTCACTTCAGCTTACTCCTGTTTACATGGGTTCTGCTTTTAAAAATAAAGGTGTTCAAGCTCTTCTTGAAGCTGTTACAAGATACCTTCCTTCACCACTTACTTGTGCTAAGCCAACAGCTACAAATGAAAAAGATGACTCAACTGTAGAGATCAACCCAGATCCAGCTGAAGATTTATTAGCTATGGCGTTCAAAATTACTGATGAGCAATTTGGACAGCTTACTTATACAAGAATTTATAGAGGTACACTAAATAAAGGTGATACTGTTTATAATACAAGAACAAAGAAGAAAGTTAGAATTGGTAGAATGGTTAGAATGAACTCTAACGATAGAGAGAATATTGATTCAGCACACGCTGGTGATATCATTGCTATCGTTGGTATTGACTGTGCTTCAGGGGATACTTTTGTTGGTAACGATGACAACACTCACTTATCACTAGAAGGTATTCACGTACCAATTCCAGTAATCGAGCTTTCAATCTCTTGTAAAGATAAGGGTGAGCAAGCGAAGATGTCTAAAGGTCTTGCAAAATTCCTTAAAGAAGATCCAACTTTCCACGTTTATACAGACGAAGAGTCTGGTGAGACAAGAATTGCTGGTATGGGTGAGCTACACCTTGAGATTTACGTAGAAAGACTAAAGCGTGAATTCGGTGCAAACGTTGAAGTTGGTGCTCCTCAGGTTAACTACAGAGAAACAATTAGAACAGAAGCTAAGTTTGATTACACTCATAAGAAGCAAACTGGTGGTTCTGGTCAATTTGGTCAGGTTGTTGGTGTTCTTAAGCCACTTCTTGATGAAGATAAAGATAAGGAAGACCAAGTATTTAAGTTCCACAATGAAATTAAAGGGGGATCAATCCCAACTGAATTCATTGGAGCTTGTGAGAAAGGTTTTGGTGACGTAATGGACAAAGGTCCTCTTGCAGCTTTCCCAGTTATTAACTGTGAAGTATTCCTACAAGATGGTAAGGCCCACGACGTTGACTCTTCTGATATGGCCTTCCGTATTGCTTCTAGACAAGCAATGAGACAAGCGATCAACAAAGCTGATCCAGTTCTTATGGAACCAATCATGAAAGTTGAAGTTACAACTCCTGATGAATTCCAAGGTTCTGTAATTGGTGACCTATCAAGTAGAAGAGGGATGATTCAAGGTTCAGAGACTGATCCAGGTGGAGAAGTTATCATCAACGCTAACGTTCCTCTTTCTGAGATGTTTGGTTACTCAAATGACCTAAGATCAATGTCACAAGGTAAAGCTTCATATACTATGGAATTTGCTAAGTACATGGATTGTCCATCAAACATCCAATCAGATGTTATGAAGGAAAGAGCTGAGAAGCTTGCTAACGATGATTAACGCCGCGGCAACTTGCCAGAGGCAAGTTATGACGCTGCGTTAGCTCCCGGTGTGCGAAGTAATATACTTCGTTAAACTCGAGAAGCTTTAGCTTCGAGATGTTTGCAAAGGAGCAAGTTCGCTAAATTTCGATATAAAAAGCCCCGCACTACGCGGGGTTTTTTATTGCTTCTTAGCTGTGTTTAGTTTCATTTTCTTCATTTAAGCGAAGTCTGTCCGCACATGCTTGATGTCAAAAGCCTCCGGCGTATTTTGACATCAGCACAACGGTAAAGCTCCGCCGTCAAAATGCAAAAGCATTTTGTACGCGGGCAAGGAGCAAGTTCGCTTAATTTCGATATAAAATGAGCCCCTTGAAATACGGGGCTTTTTTTGTATAGTAAAAACTACTCAATATAATTATGAGATAGACTACATATCT
>CAWUIU010000185.1:0-6904 GCA_963922285.1 uncultured Oligoflexia bacterium
CATCTAGATGGGAAGGGTTTGGATTAGTCGCTTTGGAGGCATTGTGCTGTGGGTGTCCGGTATTCCACTCCGGAAAAGGTGGTTTATCTGAACATCTAGATGATTGTGATTATTATAAAGCATTATCGAAGCCAATAGCTTTAAATTTACAATATTTACTAGAGCATAGTACTAAATTTGGACTTCAGAATATAAGAGATAAACTAGTTGAAAACTATTCAAATAGTTACTCTATATTTGATTTAAATGAATCCTTGGAAAAATTATATAAGTAATTTATGTTTATAATATCCTTGATATCTTGGTTTGCGTACACCTCTGCATTAGTTATTCTCTTTATGAGAAGTTTTAAAAGTGCCAAATATGGAAGCTTGTTTCTTTATTTTTTCTCGCTTTACTATCTTTCAATTAGACCTGTATTCATTTTTTTAGGGCTAGATGTACCTATTCCATTTTACGAATTTCAATATGACTTTTATGGAGATGTTGCAAGAGCAAATTTAATTGTGATGTTATGGGTAGGAGTCTTGTTTTTAGCTCAGAGTTATTTTGAAAAAATATTTTCGAGTAAAGTAGAAAGAAAACCGTATAACGTAAACTTTGTTAATTTGAATTATTTGTTTGTTTTAACTGCATTTATGACTGTACTTGGGGGAGCGGCAACTTCATTTTTTATATTAAAATTCGGAAGTTTAAGTGAATTCTTATACCAAGTGAAAATTGAAAAATCTATGCAAGGCTTGTATGTCTTTAGGGAATTTAGCGCTTGGGCTTTAATATTGACTGGATATCTATTCCTGAATTCGAAGCTTGTAGGCGCAAAGCATTATACTTTCGTTTCTGTAATACTTGTTGCAATTAATGGGCTTTTTATTTTCTTTTGGGGTAATAGAACTACGATTGGGTTCTTTATATTTATGCTTGGAGTACTTTATTTTTCAAGATTTCAACGCATCAACATTAAGACTCTGTTTTTATCAACAATTCTTTTGTTTGTTATTGCCAACGGTTTACGATTTGCAAGGGAGGATTTACATTCTGAAGCAATAGGCCATGAAGTCAATACCCTAGAAGTTATGGGCCCAATAACAGCATTATCATTATCTATGCATTTATCAGAATATGACGGTTTGGTTTTGGCGGCGAGGGATGTTGGGAAGCGTTTTGCTTTTAGAGATGGTGAAGACTTTTACAATGGATTACTGGCTTGGGTTCCACGTTTCCTATGGAAAGATAAGCCTCCAACGCATAATGTTGGTTTATGGTTCCGGCAAGTATATGAGAGAGAGAAAAGTAATGGTTGGCCTATAACAGCAGTTGGAGATTGGTTTGTTAATGGATCTTGGTTCTTTGTTATTTTTGGTGCAGCATTAACAGGAATTATAACGGCATTTCTGGATTCATATTGTAATAAGTCGTTGTTTGTTGATTATACGATTGTTATCTTTTCTGTATTTGCATTGGGTCAGGGTATTGACCCAGGGTTTATTCAAACAATTTTTCTGAAATATATACCTGTGTTTATTCTCTTATATCTTGCGAAAACTAAAATTCGTTTTTCATAAAGGTTTAATATGAATAAAGATAAAAATCTAAACAGACTTGAATGGATCGATTCAGCAAAAGGTATCGGTATAATATTAGTCGTTTATGGACATGTCTATCGTGGACTGAGAAATGCAGGAATATTTGAAAGTGAAACTTTCAACTTAATTGATAGTGTGATTTATACATTTCATATGCCTCTTTTCTTCGTGCTTTCGGGATTATTTTACTTTTCTTCAACGACGAATAATTCAACGAAGCAGATTTTTTTAAAGAAAATTGACTATATTGTTTATCCATATCTGATTTGGTCAGTAGTTCAAATATTGGTAAAATCTCTAATGTCTTTACACACAAACAACGAAGCCAGTTTGAGTGATATTGGAGCTATCCTTATAGAACCGAAAGCTCAATTTTGGTTTCTTTATGTTCTTTTCTTTTCCTTTCTTATTACGTTTTTATTCAATTCGATTTTTAAAGAAAAAGGTCGATATTTAAATGTTTTGTTCGCCATAATCCTTTATTTTAGCTCTACAAATTTCGATGATGGAAATATTCTTAAGTTATTTTCAGAAAACTATGTGTTTTTCACACTAGGTGTTTGTTTATATAGTTTAACTAGCTTAAATAACACAAGTTTCGGATTTGTTTTTGTTTTGCTCGCTTCTCTATCTATAAGTCAGTGGTTTTTGCATTGCTACCTGGGTGATGATTACACTCAAAAAAGTTTAATTACATTAGTTTGTGCAGTGTTCGGAGTTTTTGCGGTTTTCGCTATTTGTCTAAAATTATTGAATTATACAAACTATTTTAGTCTTATCGGAAGTTATTCTATGGAAATATACATACTTCATATTTTATGTGCTAGTGGGATAAGAATAGTCTTAGATAAGTTTTTCTCGGTCGAAAATATTTTTATACATTTTTCTATTGGCATGATAGTTGGAATATTTATTCCTTTACTTATTGGTGTGACAGTTAGACGGTTAAAAATTACCTATATCTTTAACTCTGGACTAGCAAAATCATGAGTCATAGTTAATTGAAACGTCGAAGCATATTAAAAGCCATGGCACTTGCTAGTTTTGCCACAGTTAGTTGTAAACCTGTGGTGGAAGGACGAGCTCCTATTTATCACTTTTTTGATAATTTGGATGATCTCGAAGCTAATAAGTCTAAACTTCATGTAGCAGACTCCGTGAGGGTTGGTGCTCGTAACCTTGATTTTAAAGTCGTAATACGGACTACATTGCATAACGAATCAGATATCGTTCCTGGCTTCAACTACATTGAATTAGGTGAAACTCATTTAGCATTGAAGCTCGAACAATTGCCGTCGCAATTTGAGCCAAATCACTTCGGGTATTCCGAAGGAAAGACTAATTCGATTGCTCTTTTGTTTTATTGTGCAGACAAGTTTAACAAACCTATTTATATTCCAACGGGTGAGTACTTGGTGAATATACCTTTAGGTCCGTTTCATCGAGCATTAACAATTAAAGGAGATGGGCCGACAAAATCTATATTACGAACTGATAATAACTTTGTTGGTTGGCTTTTAGAGTTCATAGACACAGGGTTTGTTGCTTCAGGTTGGAAGAAGGAAGATAACTCGATTAATTTTGATGATGAAGTATCAGGCGTAACTATACAGAACGTAGGCTTTGTAAGTAATTCTAAAAATATAGAAGCGGGATGCTTAAAATTTTGCGACCGAAACGATAACGTTATAATTCAAAACGTATATATTCATCACTTTTCATTAGGCGCCTTTGTTTGTGGCATTTGCAAAGTTAGGAAAACTGCTTATTTAAGGGAAAGTGTCATTAGTAATTTGTCAATAAGGCAGTGTGGTAGTAGAAAAAATGCAAGTATGACTATTCAAAGTGATGGAATTGGAGATGCTTCGAATCAAATTGATTTTTATAGTCTGAAGATTATTTGGCCTAATGGACCTGGGCTGGTTATAAAGAATTTCAATGATAATATACCTATTAGACGACTTTATTTTTATAGTTTAATGCTCCATGGTAAGGAAGAGAGAAAGGACTATGGAGCTGACCTATTAGCCATAAAAGGAGATGTTACGAATGTTATCTTTGCAAATGCCAGAGCTAATGCCAATGAGATCGATTCAGCAGCTATCAGCTTAGATGAACTTAATGGCAAATATCCAAGAGGTATTGACGTACATCTAGATATTACTACAGGCTATGGAGATGGGGTACGTGTTTTTGCTGGTCAAAATATTAGGATTTGGTTACACTCAATTTTTGTAGAGCAAACTGGCCTTATAGTAGGTGAATCTTTGGTTGGGCCCTTGTATGTTCATGCGAATCTAAATCAGCTTACGACTAATATTAATCAGACCACAGATAGAATTCACCTACTCAATTTTTGATTTTACAATTTTACCTAATTAGGTTTAAGCTCACTACTTCCTGTATTTTCTTATATAGTACGGCCATATATTATATATTTTAAGTGCATATATAGAATACATTATATTAGCCACTGACACTATCATACAGCACAGTAATGCTGCTCCGATTGAATTCAATGTAATTATTAATGGAAGAGTCGCTATTAAAGCGAACAGAAAAACTCTAGTTTGTATTTTTCTTGCTGTTCTAATTTCATTTCCCATTTGTAGTAGCTTTAGTGAAGGGCCAGTCGCCGAGTTTATTATTTGCCCAAAGAATAAAATTGTTAAAATATCGTACCTGAGGTAATCACTATAATCTAATAGCTTGAAAAAATATCCTATTGTAAAAAATAAAGATACACAGAAAAATAAAGATGCGGTGGTAGACATTACAATAAGGTTGTGAGCATTTTTCTCTAATTCGTTCTTATTGTTACTTCTTATGTTGTTAGCAAAAATTGGTGTATATATTGAAGTAACCGAAATCAAGACGAATCCAACAATTAGTGAAATCCTATGCATTAAAGTAAATTCAGCTACTTCATCACTGTTTCCAAGAAAATAGAGACCAAGTTGAGGTAGCCACACAAGGATTATTTGTACTGACGAGAATAAATGATAATTAGAATTTATTTTAATTGTTCGCTCAATTCTCAATCTTGATATATTTCTAGGAAAAAACAATCTACAATTTATCAAAGAAAGAATGTACAAAGTTATACATGTAATAGTCAAAATTGCAGTAAAATTTTCGTAAGAATATTCGATGTTATGCTCTAAAAAGATAGTTGCTTTTAGATAGAAGCTCAGTAAAAGATTAAAACCTAAGTTTAAGAAAAATAGATGTAAGCTGATTTTATTTTTACCCTGAAGATAATAACTATTGACCTGAGTTAGTGAATAAAAACAGGTGCTTACAAATATGTAGAATATTGTTAAGTCGGATATTTTTGATCCTAGTAAATTATTAATAATGATTGCTATTGATAGTGTCCCGATTGATACTAAGACTACCAATAGGTTTATATATTTTGCGAAGTTTTTACCTGAGTCATTATTGAAGCGCGCAGCCTTCCTAACAATCATTTGGTCAGAACCAAATCTAAAAATTACACTTGCAACAAACATTAAGCTGAGCGTTGTTAAAGCGCTGGAACTAATTTGGGGCGAGAAGCTTTGAATTATCAACATTGTTGATAACAATGATGATACCGCAGCAAAGCCTTTGATTACTAGTGCTTTTAAGGCTCTAGTTTTATTGTTTTTCATAAAACTTTTTATAGTAGTTTGAGTTTGTAATTTTCGCTAGAGTTTCAGTATCGAGTGTAAAACTTTCTTTAAACTTTTTATATATTTCAGAATACCATTTTTTTGAACCAGTATTCTTTTCGCTGATAGTTATTTTTTTGCCTGTTGCGTATTCAATATGATGTATGTTGCTCTCCAGATCTTCCAATTTTACAACTAGTAAATGTATCTTTCCTTTTCTTACTTGGTAAAAGCCTTTATCTGTTTCATCGTGCTGGTAAATATCTATTCCTGTAAATCTTTTAATTTCTTTATCAAACCATTCGCAGATGTAAAGGTGGTTGAAGTTTTTTTGAAACGCATTATGTAAAAATTCAAAACCTTCTTCTCGAGGACTCATTCGGTCTTTTGACAAATTTGATGATGCTTTAGCTAACCAAAAAGGTAATGCCTGAAAAAACATTGAATGATTTCTGGATATTGGCTCTCTAATAACTGAAATTATTATTATTTTTTTTGAGTGTTTAATCATTCTTCTTCGAATAAACTGCTTGATTTTAAATTTAAATTTCTGGAAAGGAGTATAGTAATCTAGTTGCCAGTGCGGAGGGTTTGGTGGGTTATCATATAGTGTGTGGGTATGAATCGATCCTGGTAATGAATCTTCTAGTGATGAGGAACCAACTTTACCTGGAGTATAAATTAAAATTAACTCCTCCTTGAGGTATTTACCAATAAGATTTGATAACATTTTCATTTCCTGATGAATAAAATTCTGTGTAATCTGCTTCTATATTTATTCGTATACTTTAACTCTTGTTTGGGAGGTATAATAGTTTCTTTAATAAATGTGACTTTATTAGCAGCCTCTTTAAATCTAAGAAAAAAGTATTTTAATGTTGAAAATTTTCTATTATTTTTTTTCAATTGTTTCATGAAGTTTATGAAACTTTTTTCATACTTTATCTTGTTGATATTTATGTGAGTTGAAAGCCTTCGTATATCTTCTTCCCACTTTATAGTATCTCTATTTCCTCTGTATATTTCTAGTTGGAGGTGATATTTTGAAAAAACATAAGAGTCTTCATGGCAAAAAGTTCTTGCAGTTACATCATCTATTTTGAATTCGATCGATCTTTGAAACAACCTATCAAATGTAAACTCTTTATTTATCGTTCTAAACTGCGTTAATTCATAGTGTAAGTCTATATCAACATTCACTGAGTGAATTTTTTTTCTATAAGTAACTTGCTTAGAAATCTCTCGTGGTAACCATCCTCTAATATTACTATATGATTGTTTCTCAAGGGCAGTTTTTGTTTTTTTTAAGTCTTTATTCGAAATGAAAATATCAATATCACAAAATTTTCTATCTAATTCATCGTTGTATATAATCTTTGAAAAAGGGAGTCCTTTAATTACTAAGAACTTAATCCCTTTTAAATCTAAATACATACAGACTTTTTTTACTTCATTTAGTATTAATAGGCGCCTAACTCTTTCTTCTTTTTCCATTGAATTAAAGCCTTTTGTTGCCTAATTTTGCTTATTTCTTACTTGTTAGTTTCGCTAAAGTAATTGTTTTTATTTTCTTTTGTATTTCGAAATTCTTTATTCTTTAATTACGCCATAATAATTGTCTTGATAATAATGCTCACCATAATAACTCATTTTTTGTGGTGACGC
>CAWUIU010000186.1:0-6855 GCA_963922285.1 uncultured Oligoflexia bacterium
TGATGTTCTTTAAAGAAATCGTGAAAGCCTTTTTTTTCACAAGCACGAAGGCCTGCAACGTTCCAAGATATAATTTTCATTTTATTCCAGTGTTAGATTAATATCGGAAGATATATTACTGGCAAGATCCTAAAGATTGAAGAGAATTAACGTATGAATCACTAACATCATTTAAATATTTACGTAGTTCCGGAGCTTTAAGAACATTAAATCCTACTGACTCACCGCACTTGTTTGGGTCTTTACAGGCTTGGCTGATTTCAAAACAACCGCGAAACGCGTTAAATCTTAGATCTCTTTTTAAACCTTCGGTATGTATTCCAATAACTTTCATAGACTTCATATCGATTAATGGACCACCTGAAAATCCAGGAAAAGTATCTACTTTTGAATAAATCTTCTTCCCATCATTACTAAGTCTAATAAAGTCTCCATCAGTACTGGATTGTATTTCAGTTCCATACATATGACCAAGACTTCCTATTTCATCATTCTTTTTAAGGAGACTGGCATTGACAAATTGAACAGGTGCTCTGCCCTCAACCTCTTTATCTAACTCAATAAGAGCATAATCTTCTTTGGAGTTATGCTTAAAGGCCACAAGGTTTTTACAAGAGTATATTTCATCATCTTGAACGACAAAACGACCTGTGCTCATATTTCTTTTGTTCTTACTTGAAAAAATCCACTTTCCTGACTTACAACGAATTTTTGCAAAACGTATATTTGTCGACTTAAGGCAATGGCCAGCCGTTAGGATATGTTTCTTAGATACAAGAACTCCAGTACAATCAGAAAAAGCCTTTTCATAATTCAATTGAGGGTCACAAAACTTCTTATCTGCAACATAACTCACAGGAACAGTTGAAACAAAGTGTCGTCCAGTTCTTTGTGGATTATGATTGTTTGCCTCATTAGGTAGCTCTCGATATTCTTGCGAAATTCGTGAATTCTTCACCAGAGCAGCAACCGATAGAGACATATCCTGTATCGTTTGAGGAGACTCTTCGATTGACGCAAGATCATTATTTCCATAAATGATAGAATTTGACTCGAGACACACAGGTCCACCGTCATTAGACCCAGAACATGATATTAAAAATAGAAAACTTATATACCCAACAAATTTCATAGTGCTCTTATAACATGCGCTAAGATAGATCTAACAAACTCTGTAATAATAATAGATAACCTGAGTAAAAAGTGACACTAACTAATTGATTTTACATGGTTTCACAGGCATAATTTTGCTCCATGAGATAGATTTATAAATATGTTGTATAAATAAATAAGGTTATTATGCTAGATACTAAGAATATCAATATATTACTAGTCGGTAATGAGGGCTTCATAAAAAACATGAAGACCTTGTTAAAAGAGCTCGGTCATCAACATTTTGATGAGTTTGGCCAACCCGAGCTAGCTTGGACGTATCTCCACGCCAAAAGAAATATCAAACCTATTCATCTTGTGATTCACTCACTTGATAGTTCTCAAATTAATGATGTCTCCATTGTTAAAGAAATGGGAAATAGTCCTCTTGGCAAAATGATGCCTATGATTTTTATTGCAAATGAAGGTCTCTCAGACTTCGAAGAAATAGAAAAAAGTAACGTAGATGTTCTTATTAAGCCATTTGAAGACGATGACTTAATGACAACGATTAATAAAAGTCTCTCAGATTCATATCCAGCTGGAATCAGTCTTATCGAGTCAGTTGATTTAAGAACTCATATCGTAGCAAGGTTTCCAAGTGAAATTAACAGTGATGTCATTACTGAGTTTGAAAATTTTTTAAGCGGAATGTTTAAAGGTAACAAAGAAAAAAGAGTTCTTCTATTAAACTTTAAAAATGTCTTCTCTCTTGATTTTTCTCAAATAAGGAATCTTTTTCAGGCAGTTCATAAAAATAAAAACTCAGAAGGGAAATTAGCATCATTCTTTCTACGAGACAAAGTACAGCGTCAAATTCATCAACAAGGTGTCTCTGATAAGTTTAATATCTTTCCAAGCTATAAGTCTGCCCTACGCTCCTTTGGACTTAAGCCAGTCGATCCAAATAAGAAGAAGTTTGCATCCATTGATGTAAATTTAGTTAATCCTTTTATCTCCTCATCAATTGATAATTTAGAAAAGCATTTCAATATAAGATTTGCGACAAATCCTCCTTTTAAGTTAGACACTGATGAGATTGAATTTGACTATTGTGCAATGCTTGAAATTCAAGTTGAAGAATCAATCTTTCAAGTCTCTCTTAACTTTATTAAGCAAGATTTAATTTCGATAATTCAAAGTGCACAAACTTTTAACAATGAAATCTCTGCAGAAAAGGTTCTCGAGGGATTAAAGACAATCTTATCAGATATCAATGAGGTCGCCGGTCAACACTTAAGGCTAAAAAATTATCAAGTTGGTAAGGGCCACATAAAAATCTACACAAACTTAGATGACATTAAGAAGTCATTTCAAAACAACTTTCTACTTGGCGTACAATTTACTCATACAATCTCTGAGTTATGTCTGATTGTTTCTCTTAAATAAGCTTCCAAGGAATTCTCTTGTTTCCACCAATTTGATAAAAAATATGACCAATTCCTACAGATGTATTTAATCGAAAGGCTTTAAACTTATCTGATTTAGAAACATCTAAACATAGATCTTCACCGCTAATTGTCGTTGGTATATCCATATTAAAGTCCTGTTTTAACTCATCATTAAAGTGCCCCTTGGCCTTACCAAGCGCTATATTTAGAATTTCAGAGACAATATCATTAAAGTCATCCTCTAATTCGACAAACTCTGAACCAAACATAGATCCGATAAACTTCAAATAGTCACTTTCACCAAAATGTATCATTATTCCGAGATTACCAATACTATTTTTACAGTCAGCAGCCGAATAAAAACAAGAAGTACTTTGCAATCCCTTTAACTTATCTGTTTTAAAGTTCTCTACTTCTTCGACAGAGGTAACTGTTACATGACATTGCTCTGTCAGCGACTCGACAATAAATCGATTAAAATGCTCTATCACGCCATTAATATCAAGGCTCTGTTGACTCTTCTTTGTCTTAAAGACTCGGCTGATTTTATCCAATAATTGTTCTGCTTCAAAAGGCTTTACAATATATTCATCAACACCACTTTGAATTGTTTCGCTCATGGTCTTCATATCAACTTCTGCAGTAATCATTATAAACTTTAAAGACTTTAAATTATTATTTGATTTTACTTTTTTTAGAAATTCTATACCATTCATAACAGGCATATTGATATCAGATAAAATGAGATCAATTCCATTTGCAGGATCACTCACCAGATCGAAACCTTCTTGACCATCACTGGCATAGACGACATTTTTAAACCCTAGTTCATTTAACTTAGTTCCAACAAACCTTCTCATTCCGGCCATATCGTCAGCTACTAATATTTTTATATCCTTATTTAAATTGTTCATAAATCCTTATCCAGCTAATTCCATTCCATTTATTATAGGTATTTTAATGATGAATTGACTACCTTCACCTTCAACTGTTTTTACGACAACCATTCCACCAAGTTTTTTTGCCTCAAACATGACAGAGTCAAGACCGACCCCTCTCCCTGAAGTCTCAGAGACTTCCTCTTTAGTCGAAAAGCCAGCATGAAAAATTAATTGAATAATTTGTGCTTCATCAAGACTCTCTAATTCTTCTTGAGTTAGTAAACCTTTTTCAATTGCAAGCTTACCAATTCTCTTGTGATCAATTCCTTGGCCATCATCTTCAACTATAACAAAAAAATGATCTCCAGAGCGTTGAATTTTGACATCAATTCTAGCTTCAGGCGATTTACCAAACATTTCACGAGTCATCATATCTTCTATTCCATGATCAACTGCATTTCTAAAAATATGAATACAAGAAGCAACAAGAGACTTATATATACTAGTATCAACAAATATCCCACTTCCCTCAAGATTGAATTTTACGGACTTGCTCTGATCTTCAGCTACACGATGGACAATTTTTTCATAGCGGCTGAATAAATGCGAAATATCTTCAAGTAAGAAGAAATTACGATATGATTCAAGTGCTTTCGATTTTTCACTCAACTCTCCAGAGAGGTCTTTATATACATTATTTATAACATCATGATCAATTAATTTTGCAGATTTGCCTTCATCAATTTCTCCTATAACATTTGCATGATCTGAAAGTGTCTTTTCAAACAGCTTTATAACCTCTTCAGTTCCCTCTTTGATATAATTAAGTTTAGCATAGAGAGCTTCTCTATCCATCATCTGCAATTCTTGTAATACATTTTCTAACTCATGGGCTTTTTTGGCAGGTTCGATGAAATGATAACTTGCACTGCCACCTTTTATCGTATGCATATAACGAAAGAGATAATCAAGATTGAGATCTTCTTTTGCACATTCTAAATGAGCTCTCAGGTCAACGATGATTCGACGACACTCTATTACAAAATCAATAAATGCCCCTTTATCTTCTAGAATAGACATGACAAGTTTCGCTGTTGCCTTTTCTTTTTCCGCTTCCCTAGCTAACTTCATCTCTTGCGTCTTATCGGCTGCAATACAAATAATTTTTGAAAGCCTATGCTCTTTATCGTAGATTGCTCTATATTCAAGTCGAACGTAACGACCGTCAACTTTCGTAAAACTCTTTGGCCCAACAGCTGCTAAACTATCAAAGTCAAGTGTTTCATTATCAAACATTAATTCATGCCACTCTTTCATATCTTTGGCAGACTCATCTTCATCAAGATGAAGTACTTTATAAAACTCTTTTCCAGTGGGGTCCATGGAGAAAAAGCGATGCGCGGCTCTTGAACTTCCCTTCTGAACAATACCAGCACGATCAAAGACCATAAAGCCTTCATCAAGATTGTTTAAAAGATCTGTCATTGCTTCATTTGACTTCGCCAATTCCCTAGTCCTTGCTTCAACCTTATCTTCAAGAGTTCGACTATATTCTTTCAACTTTTGATGGTTCTTTTCAATCTCACCTAAAAGCTTGTTAAAAACATGTGATAGTGTAAAAATCTCATCACGCCCCTGTTCTTTTACACGAATTGAAAAATCAAGAGACTCCTCAATCCTACTTGCAGTATTTTGTAAATCAACAATCGGCTCGGTGATATTTTTTGAAAACTTCGCACCAATAAATAAAAAGAAAGTAAAAACAAGAATTGCAGCGAGAAAAATTAAGAGAACAAGATTTTTGAAAAACTCCTGAGACTCCTTTAATGAAACCTTAATTAAGATATCTCCAAGTTTCTCACCTTTGAAGTCATTAAGAGCTAGCTTCTTTAATTGATAGTCATTCACTATGCTACTATTTTTATTTTCTGTACGCATTTTAACTACTTCCTGAAAGAACTTATCTCTATCGCCACTCTCAAGAGAAGAAGCTTTTATACCATCTTCTAAAATAAAGGAAGTTTCAGCTGATGTTAAATCTCTAACTTTAGTCGCGAATAAGTCACTTATATTTACTCCGATTACCATAGCTCCTGTCGTAGCAGGTGGTTTTCCAATTGGACCAGCTGCAATAATGACTAACTTTCCATCTCTTTTAGCAAAGGCAGAGATAATCTCTCCTCCAAGTGCAAGTGAGGCAAGAGACTTTCCTAGGCCCTCACGATAATGATTGGAAGTCTCATCCGTTCCGGCCATAAAGTCTCCATCAGTATCGTAAACATCAAAAAACTCTAATCCAAGACTACCTTGAAACTCACTTACAGAATCGACAATAGTTTCTTCATCCTGAGTATCTGCAACAGCAACTAAAACAGGTTGTATACCAACGAGTTTTGCTTGGTTGCCCAAACGTTCACGCTCTTTATCAACAAGTGTACTGATAACTTGTTCAGCTCGTGAGAAAGAGTCTTTTACATTTCGCTTGTTAGACTTATTGATGTTATAAAAGGTTGTAACAAAACTAATAAATTGAGATAAAAGTAGTATAAAGGCAATCAGTGCAATTATTTTATACTTAATTGATCTCGATATGTTCATCATAACTTAAAAGTTCCTCAGTAAGATTTTTTATATGTCTTTCCAAATTTATTCTTATGTTTCTTTTTTCTTTTCTTTGTTTCTTTGATTTCAAAATTAATGTCATTTAAGTCAGCATTTACGACATCAACATCTCGTGTCCCACCTTTTCCAAAACGATACCAAGCATTTAAACGATACTTACCTACTGGAACATTCTTTATTTCATAAGAACAGTCATTTTTTACTTGAGCATAATAGGGGTTATCAAGAATTAGTACATTCGAAACCATACCTGGGTGTATATTACAAAAAACTTTAACAAGACCACTTTTATCAAAGACGACATCTTTACCTGGACCTTGTTCATATAGGCCGAGATCAAACTTCTTTGTTTTTGAAAGAGAAAAGACATTGTGAAGAATTAAATCCTCATTTGGAAAACTAACCTTCGTTCCCTTTAAAATTGGTAACACTGATGGATTAAACTCACTCTCCTTAGCAACAACTTTTGCATCTGGTCCAGGAGTGAAATGACCTTCAACCTTTTCAATAAAGACGACATTTTGCGAACAAGTATCCGACACAGATTTTCCCATCTTGTCCACAATGGTTAGCTTACCTTTTATATTTGCAGCAGAAAGATTTATAGAAATAAAAGTAAGAAATAGTGTCTTCATAGAATATCCTTAGAAAGTAAGACGATACATGATTTGAAATAGGTCATCATTAGGATCCTCTGTCCCATAATTCTCATTTCCATTTCTTTGAGAGTTGACATGTACATATTCAAGAGCAATTGTAGAATTATCATTTCTTTTGCAGATATATGCCACAGTATAAGCTTCGCCTTT
>CAWUIU010000187.1:0-6835 GCA_963922285.1 uncultured Oligoflexia bacterium
CTATTGTAAGCATCAGTAGAAGCAGCTGCTAAACCAGAAGAGTAACCGGCATCAAAACCTGATCCTTCCCCTTGGGCATAACCATCTGTGAAACCACGGTTGTAGCCATCAGCGTCTCCGTCAACGACACCAGCGTTGTAACCAATTAATTCACCTTCGGCATAACCTTCTGCAAATCCAGTATTATAGTCTAGACTTGTGAAGTAATCTTTTGCTCTGTTGTAACCATCGTTGTCACCATCAGCATAACCTTCAGCATAACCTTCGTCTTTACCTTCAGCATATCCATTTGCGTGACCTTCATTGTAACCTTGATCCTTACCAGTACTGAAGCCATCCTGATAACCTTGGTTCTTTCCATCAGCAAATCCTTCATCGTACTTATCCTTACAACTTGTCAAAGACATGCTTAAGGCTACAACAAGAATCGGCATTAATTTTTTTAGACCTTTTTTCATAAACCTCTCCCAAAATTCATCAGTCGAAATACTCGACTTAAAATGTTTATTAAAATTTTGTTTCACACAAGTCAAAAGAAAAAAGATTTAAAAACGAAATTATATAATCATTACAGAGAGGTTCCTATTGGCACCAGGGAAAGATGGTTTCAAGGTGACACCAAAAATAACAAAAATATTTGTAATATTTATTATAATTGTCGTTTATACTGATGAGGTTAAGTTTTTTAGGAGTTAGATCGTTATGAAATTTGTAGTTTTATTCTTTTTTTTAATGGGACTTTCGAATGCCTCACAAGTGCCCTATAAAGTTCATGAGTGTAAAAAGGATGTAAAAACTTTTTGTAAAAATGTACCTTTATATAAGAAGGTGGAGCTTCATAATTGTCTTACGAAAAACTTGAATAGGATCTCAAAACTCTGTAGAGAAAGAGTTGTTAAAACAACTAAGACTTTAAAAGAGAAGAATAAGTGCTACGAAGATATTCAGAAGTTATGTCCAGGTGATACAAAAATTAAAGAAATGAACACCTGTTTGAAAAAGAATGAGAAAAAATTATCGAAATTATGCTTGCAACAGAGAGAGGAAATGCGTAAAAAAAGAAAGCCTTGTGAGAGCGATATAAAAGCTTTTTGCGCGACTGTAAAAAAAGGGAAGGGGAGACTGAATAAATGTCTTTCTAAGAACGAGAAAAAGCTTTCTGTAGCCTGTCGTGAGGCAAGAGAAAAACATCTTAAGAAAATTGTCAAAAAGAAGCCTTGTTATGCAGACGTAACAAAGTACTGTGCAGATGTTAAGCCTGGAAAAGGTGCGATCCATCGATGTCTTGAAAAGAATTCTTCTAAACTTAGCGATTCTTGTACAAAAGAACGTAAGAAAGTCATGGCACAGAGAACGGCATTGAACCCTTGTTATCCAGATATTATCTCTCTATGTTCAGAATTTACTGGAGACGATAAAAAAGTTCGAAAGTGTCTCGAAAAAAAAATGGATAATGTTAGCTCAACTTGTCGTGATAGAATGAGTGATATCAAAAAACGTCGATCAAGCATTCAAATAGCCTGTAAGGAAGACGAAAAGAAGTATTGTAAAAATATACCTAAAAAAGGTAACAAAATGCTTAAATGTCTGGCTCAGAATATTTCTAAGTTAAGTACAAAGTGTGTAGACGAACTTAAAAATAAATAATGTTAGTGATCGAGCTCAATAAATTTGAATGTTTGATTTCGATCTCTTTCTACACATAGTAAGTTGATTCGACTTGATCCTCCGATATTATCTGAACCAAAGATTTTACAATTTGGTGGTACTAGGAAACTAAGTCTTGCACTCTCAATTACTTCATTTTCTTCTAGAGTTAGTACATGGACACTATTCGTTCCTAGTCTTGAAGAGTCAAGATATAGTGCTGCCTTCGTTTCACCATTTACAATGTAAGTGATTTCATTAAAGAACTGACTAAATGATTGCCCTGGTATAAAGTCAAACTTCTCAATTCTTTTCTTAAATGATTTTATTTCTGAGTCTATGTTGGACAGAGACGAGATGTAAATATTTTTATTTGTTTGAAAGATTGAGTAATTATTATTTGCACCAATGAAATTCGCAATATGTCCTTCGAAAAACTCTGTTTTGTCATTCAACATAACGATTTTTGTATCGAGAGCGGAGTCGTTAAAAAAGCTAACTCTTGCTCTACTTTGATCGATAAAGCCGACAAGTGAGATATCTCGAGAGTTCTGTTCAAAGTTCTTTGTAAGAACAGCAGAATCATTTTCTACGAGATTTGCACTTGTTGGTTTATTAATGCTTTCCAATTCAACTTTTTCATTTATTTTAAATTGATATAGTTTCTTTATAACGTCATTACCTGCTGCAATCGTCAAGTTAAGAGAGTTATTATCTTGTGTTAACGAAACGATTTTTACTTCGCTATTCCAATAAAGATTATTATCTTCTTTAAATTTTTTATAAAATTGTTCTGTGTCGATAGACTTTGTTTTAAGAACTACTTTATCGTCAATCAAAGTTGGTAGAATTACATAGAGTCTGGTTCTTTCTCTATCATCTCTCGTTACGAAAAATCCTTTTGGCTGTTGTTCTTCTGGAAGTCTTCCTGTCGATAAGAACGTCGGAATTTTAACATTTCCTAGGCCTTCTACGTATAGGTCGAAAAACTTTATTGAATTGTTGAACTCAAAATAATTTTCTTCTAGTATCCAGTTGTTCTTATCGTAATATTTGGTACCATCTTCGTTATAAAAAGAGAGAATTGTTTTCTTCTTGTCATCTTCTTGCTGTGTTCTTTGAATAAAAATTTGAGATGTCCCATCATTATCTATGTCCAAAACTTTTGCATTATTAAATGTTTGGCCTTTTGGGATGACAATAGAGTTTGCTTGCTCACTTAATTCATTTTTAGTATTTTTAAAGAGTGTCAGTTCAATTCCTTTATCAGAATTTCTTCTTAAGAAATATAGCTTACTTAAATTAGTATCATACTGATCAATTTGTTTGATCAGAGGAGTTATTGAACCATTACGTGAAGTTAAAAGAGGTTTCTTCTTGTTTTTAAAGTTTACTTCTAATTTTTTTAAAGCGGGGTCATCTACAAGAACTCTGACCAGATTAATTCTGTGTTGAAAAGATTTAGTCTCACCATTTGTTTCAACTGAGATTGTGAGTGTAACCTCACGATCAAGATCAATTGATTTAAGTTTCGCCTCTACTGGAATGTTAAAAGCACGTCCCTTATCAATCTTTTCAATAATAACTTCACTTTCTTTAAATTGTATCTGATCACTAGTTGAGCTAATAGATACTTTAACATTTGTTACTTCTTTTAAAAGTGATTGAATTGGTAAGTTAAACCCCAGTTTTTTCGTGCTCACTCGATATGGAACTTCATCAATTAGTTTAAATAGTGGAATTACGTGATTCTTTGGTTCGTTTTCAATCGCGCCTGCCACATTCAGTCGTCCAAAAAGACCCGCTTGCATTTCATTTTTCTTTTCTTTCAAAGGGAAACTAGATGAAAATAGTCGCGCTTTAATCTCGTTTAGAGTTATTTCAGGATAAATAGATTTCAAAAGCGCAACTGTACCACTAACAAAAGGAGTCGCTTGTGATGTCCCACTTCTAATTTCAAATCCTACTTGGTTAAATGCTAATGGATTTGTTTTAAATGTATGAAGAGATAAAATATTGTCTCCTGGTGCAAATATGTCTACTGCTCCACCAAAATTTGAAAAGTCCGCCACGCTTGAGTCGATAGATGTCGCTCCTACACATATTACATTAGGATAAGCACATGGATATATTCTTGCTTTAGTATTGTTATTTCCTGCTGCTGCTATAACCGTTATTCCTTGGTTTGTCGCTTCTGCAATTGCATTTCTTAGAAATCTTGTATCAAGTACCTTATGCCATCCCAAGCTAAGGTTGATAACGTCAGCTTTCCTTTTTATTGCATAAAGTATACCTCTTGCGAGTCGGTCACTAAATGCAATTAAAGTAGCATTTTCACTCGCCTCATCTTCAAAAAGGACTTTGATAGGAATAATTTTGATTTTATCAGAAACTCCAACAATACCACGTTCATTTTTTGCGGCAGAGGAGATAATTCCTGCAACATGTGTTCCATGACCGCTATTGTCTTGTGGAAACTTTGCTAGAGGATTTTTTATAGAGGCTGTAAAATTCCAACCCATACAATCTCCAGGGAGTCCGTTGTTGTCATTATCTTCTCTTATTGATGAGTCAATCTGTCCTTGTTCATTACACTCTGATGGATTTTTTAAGATACTCTGATTAATTTCACCATGGCCAATGTCAACACCACTATCAATTACGGCAACCTTAACTTCTTTTTTCATAAGTGAGTTCAGCTTGTTTAATATTGGAAGAATATTAATGTCACTAGGAACACTAGACTTTCGAAGTTGTTCAACTTTTACAAGTAATTGATTGATGACTTGAATAGGTAAATCTGTTGAAGCGAGTAGTGTAATAGTTCTTTGAATTTCTTCTTCTATATTTGGTCGATAGCTGTCTCTTCTGGTTATACTTGTTATATCGGTTAAGTCCTCATAAATTTCTTGACCCTGACTTGCAAAAGCCCACTGATATTTCAGAAGAGAATCATTGAATTGTTTTACTCTTGTGTTTTCATTTGCAGGTTCAACTCCCATTGCTTGCAGGCGATGAATTTCATCTATTTGTAAAACGTTTAAGCTCGAAAGTTGAGTTTTAAGCTCTTCTTTTGATAATTCTGTTGTTATAGTATAAAGCCGATCAAAGTAATCTGACTGGTAGTTATCAAATTTTTCAATTTTTATTGATTTATTATTAATATTTACATTCTCAAGAGGCGCTGAGAACTCAACGATGAAGGGTGAAGCAAGTGTTGAACTAAAAACGAGGTTTAAAATAAAGGATTTTATAAATTTCATTAGATTACCCTCCTTAATATCCACGCAATTAAAAATTCTCCTCGTGTCATATTAAGCATTCTCCTCGTTCTTTCTAATGGACCAAGAACACCTTCTCTTCCAATTTCTCCAATAGTATTTGAACGAATTCCATTTTGAATATCATTGATATCTGTAGCACTTTCATCTCCAACTCTAAAACCATCTAGGTTTGCATAAAAATAAAAGTTTTTATCACTTCCTAAAGCAGAGACAAGTCCATGATAATCTAGTTTTGAATCGAGTTGTTTTACCGCTTTTAGGACATATTTAGAATACTTACTTATATCCGATGTCTTATACTTGTTAGCATTTCGAATGTATCGACTAATTTTCTTTGTATAACTTTCGATAGTGTTGATTCCCATACTTGAAGATGAAAGTCTTGAATGTTTTCGAAGTATATTTTCAACCTTCTTTTTATCTAGGCTAAGTAAGTTGTCGATACCATCTTCATAAACGAGAAGATTACTATTTAGATTGTATAAGAAGATCTTTACAGTTGTCGCTAGTAGATCTTTGGAGTATAGATTGAAATTGTATTTTTTCTTTAATTTTTCGAGCAAGCGTTGTGCTTTTTTCTTTGAAATTTGCCATCCATTCCAGATGTTTTCTATTCTAATAAAAGGTTTTTTATATGAACCATCTTCACTTTTAATCGCTTCAAATGATGCTACACTGTTTTTGGCTTTACCATAAAAGCTAAAGCCTGGATTACCACTTTGACCAGCAGATGAATTTAAGTTAATACTTGTACTATCTGTAATAAGTGATGAAGCAAGATCAAATAAATACGACTGATAATCATTGCCAAAAGTCGATCCATCATATCGTCTGAAAAGTTCTTGTTTTGAACCATCAGGTGTTTCAATTTTTATCTTGTTAATTGATTTTACTTTATTAAAACTAAGACTGAATATTCCAGTTTTTGAATTAGTCTGTTTAAAATTATGAGATAATTTAAAAGGAGGATTCTTATACTCAATTCCTTCAACACTATTTGATTGAAATAACTTTCTCAAGGCCTTTAGTGTGTCTTTACTAGATTCAAGATTGGAAATGTCAAAGTTATAATACTTAGTTTTTGCTTTCCCTTTAGAGAATTCAGTCAATGATTTTAGAACTGGTACTTTTGTATCAACACTGAGATTAATTCCAAGAGCAATCTTATTCACATTCCCAAAATCTTTATAGACCTGGATTTTATCTGGTGAACTTCGGTAAATGTGTGTTCTTGATAATATGTTTTTATTAGGTAGAGCAGATGCACTTACTCTTAATAGGTCACTTGCGAAATCTGTATGGGCCGTTAATCTAGCGTTTAAACCGTAGCTGTCAGTTATAATGATTGAATCTCCAACCTCTAGTTCTTCTTTAAATTTTTCTACGAATTCAGAAATAATAATTTCATTATCTTGAGAGTCTTCATTTTTTAGCTTATTTAGTTCACTAACAAGTCCTCTTTTAAAGAGAGGGACAATAATATTTTTATAAGGATATTTCAGAGCCTGACCAACGCTATATAACGGTTTTACATGCGAATATGTTCTTCTAAAACTTAGTCCTGTACTTGCACTTGCTCCCACTGGTGAAAGACCTGATACACCCATATAGGCGCCGGCATTAAGACGAACTCCAAAACTATCAACTAGTTGTATTCTATTGTCTGTTCCTAAAAAGTTCCCTGCAACAACATTTCTTGAAAGTATTAATCCAGCGTTAAAAGTTGGATAAATCCAGGTCTTAACAGGTATATCGACAGTGTCTAAGCCTTGCTCTGTTGCTTTTTCTTGTGCTTTCTCAACAATCTTATTGAATTCTATTTTATTCATATCTTCGATATCGGTAGAAAGTGTATCGATTGAGTTGATAGAGCTAATGGCACTATCAATTATAGTTGTTAGTCC
>CAWUIU010000188.1:0-6783 GCA_963922285.1 uncultured Oligoflexia bacterium
TAAAAAGAACAATTCTCGTTGATGATAATGCAGATTTTTCAATGCCCGATCAAATCAGAAATATGCTGTGGATTGGCGAGACCTTTCACCATTACGAGTCTTTTGAAGCTTCACAACTTGATATTGGTAATCCGAAAGTTAGACAAGAATACCTGCCAAAAAGTTATCACCAGTGGAAAAACTCTGAAGACAATATACTCTACGTCACACGTCTCATAACTGATGCAATAAGTGCTGATGAAAAAGGCGAGATGACATTTCTCAGCTACATTGAAAAAAATCGCAAAAAATATTTACCAACAACAAACAAACCAAGTACTTTTCAAGATACTGTTTTTAGAACAACATTCAGTAAAAACAATAATCTATGCCAAGAATATATTAGTAACTTCCAAAATTAGTCTAAATACTGTCAAGCTCGCTTATGATATGATGGCTACATGAAAACAGTCATTATGTGGTTTAGAAGAGATCTTCGACTTGAAGACAATCATGCATTATTTAGAGCTCTTAACTCTGGAGCAAACGTTATACCTATTTTTATTTTTGATAAAAATGTTCTCTCTCTTTTTAAAGACAAGAGTGATCGAAGAGTAAATTTTATTCACCAACGACTTGAATTATTGAATAAGCAGCTTAAAAACCATGGCTCTTCAATACTTACATGTTTCTCTACCCCTCAAAAGGCTTTTCAAAGCCTAATTGAAAAATATGATATTGATGCCGTTTATTGCAATGAAGACTATGAACCATACGCAAGAAAAAGAGATAATGAAGTTTCAGATCTCTTATTTAAAAATGAAATCGATTTTCATCAATTCAAAGATCATCTCATCTTTGCAAAAGATGAAATTACAAAAGCAGATGGAAAACCTTATACTGTCTATACTCCCTATAAAAAGAAATGGCTCGAGAATTTTAAAGAAGAACAACTAAAACCTTTCAATTCCAAAAAACTATTTAAAAATTTCAAAAAACTAGATTCTCAAGAAATCATTCCACTTGAGAAGATGAAGTACAAAGCAATTGATTTTACTTTTCCTGATATACAAATTGATGAGAAAATACTGAAAGACTACGACAAAAACCGAGACTTCCCTTCTCTCAGTGCAACTTCTCTTCAAGGACTACACCTTAGATTCGGAACACTATCAATTCGTAAATATGTAGAAGAAGCGAGAAAGATTAATCATACATGGTTAAGTGAACTAATTTGGAGAGAGTTCTTTTCACAAATCATGTACAATTTTCCAAAAGTTATCGATCATGAATTTAAAGATAAATACTCTGAAATTCCATGGAGAAACGAAGAGGAAGCCGGTGAAGATCTAAGCAAGTGGAAAGAAGGAAAAACTGGTTACCCAATTGTCGATGCAGGAATGCGAGAATTAAAAGAAACCGGACATATGCACAATCGGGTTCGAATGGTTACAGCTAGCTTTCTAATCAAACATCTTTTAATAGACTGGAGAATTGGCGAAAAGCATTTTGCGGATCTCCTTCTTGATTTTGATCTCGCTTCAAATAATGGAAATTGGCAATGGGCAGCTGGTTGTGGATGCGACGCTGCTCCCTACTTCAGAGTTTTCAACCCTACAGCTCAGCAAGAAAAGTTTGATAAAAATTTTGAATACATAAAAAAGTGGGTTCCAGAATTCGGTACTGACAAATATCCTGAACCAATGGTTGATCATAAGGAAGCCAGAGAAAGATGTCTTGCAACATATAAAGAAAACCTAAAATAACTTGTTTAATTAGAATCAATTGTAAATAATGCTGATATGAAATTTACCATGATTCTTATCGCATTTATTTTACGTCTTATCCGCTTTTCATGTCGAAAGAAATGGTATGGCCTAGATAACCTTGAAGCCGCTAAACAGATGGCTCCAAATAGAAATTATGCTGTCGCCATTTGGCATCAGAATATCTTTTCATGTGTCTTAAATATGAGAGAATTGATCATTAGTATGACGAGCCAGTCCAAAGACGGACAAATTGCCGCTGATGTCTCTGAAATGTTAGGAAACGTAAAAAACACACGCGGAAGTTCTTCCAAGGGTGGCAAGTCTGCCATGGAACAAATGATTAAAATGTGTAACGAAGAAAAGCTACCTGCCGGTCTCACTGTCGATGGTCCTCGTGGCCCATCATTCGTGCCAAAGAGAGGACTTTTTAAAATAGCTCATGATTGCAATATGCCGGTTGTTCCCTATTATGGAATCTCATCCAAAATGAAAGTACTTCCAAAGTCTTGGGATAAGTTTCGTATCGGCTTTCCTTTTGCGACATTTCATATGTACTACGGGAAACCTTTTATGATCGAAAGTCTCGATGATGATGCTCTCAAAAGTTATAGCGAGAAGTTAACTGAGGAATTATTCAATCTTGAAAAGAATCATTTCCATAACTTCCCAGAGCATAGAGAAATGATTGAATCCCAACTTAGCGCAAAAGATAGTAAATAATTTACTCACCTTAAGGATTTTATGTACTTAAAGTGCTAGAAAGCACTATGCGCCTAATACTATTTATACTTTTTTCAACATCAATCTTAGCAGACACTTGTCCATTTCCACATCATGAGAAATCAAACAAGAACAAAAGTAAAAATATCAGATCGATTATCCATCCTGATGATCCAACCACATCGCAAGTAACTGAAGCTGACTTCTATCTGATCATCAATCAAACTTTTGCGTTGTACAGTGATCAACTTTCGAATGATGGAAGAAAAATTGCTATCGGAATACAAGAATGGGAAACCCCATATCTTTCTGCATGGGCCTTTGATTCAGGAGAAGAACTTACTGTTAATTACTGGGGAGGATACGCACGAGTTAATGGAACAACCCTTCGATCATTTGCATTAACCGCCTGTCATGAAATTGGCCATCTTATTGGAGGCGAGCCTACTCATACTGAAGGCGCATTTAACCCGATGATGTCTGCCGAGGGACAGGCTGATTATTTTGCAGCTTCAGAATGCTTCAAAAAATATATAAAGAGGTTCCCAACACGTTTTGATATTGAACTTGATCCAAGACTTGCAGGAATATGCGAAGAATCATTTATTGATGAAGAGCAAAAAGAACTCTGCTTTGAAACTGCTCAGGCAGGATTTGATCAATCAAGAATATTTGCACATCTCTTAAGCAGAGAAATTCCAGACCCGCTTAAACCTTCAAGCCTAATTGTTGAGGAGACATTAAAAGACGGTTATCCAACGATACAATGCAGACTTGATACATATATGGCGGGGGCCAAGAGCCATTTCCCAGGAAACGCGGGGCAACAATCTCCTCGACCAAAGTGCTGGTACAGAAAAAGTAAGTAATAATTGGACAATAATTGATGGATGATGTCATGATTTATTGAGTCATAAGTGATAAATATTATTACTTCGTCTTTTTGAGACGCCTGATAAAAGATAATTTTTATTTAACATAAAAGAAAGAACTATGAACTTATTAGAAATTAAAAACTTAACAATTGAATTTAAAACTGAAGATGAAACTGTTAGAGCAGTAAAAAACCTAAATCTCACGATCCCTAAAGGAAAAACTGTTGGTCTTGTGGGTGAATCTGGGTCAGGTAAGTCAGTAACATCTCTAGCTCTTATGGGTCTTATCCCTAATCCTCCAGGTAAAATAACAGAAGGTGAAATTCTTTTTAATGGTGAAGACCTTGTAAAAGCTAGTCCAGCAAGAATGCGTCAACTAAGAGGTAATAAGATCGCTATGATCTTCCAAGAGCCAATGACTTCTCTAAACCCTGTTTTCACAGTTGGTAATCAAGTAGATGAAGTTTTAATGCTACACCAAAATATGAACGCGAAACAAGCACGTCAAAGAACAATTGAATTATTTGATGAAGTTGGAATTCCAGAACCATCAGCAAGTGTTGAAAAATATCCGCACCAAATGTCTGGTGGGCAAAAGCAAAGAGTCATGATTGCAATGGCCATGGCATGTGAGCCTGACCTTCTTATTTGTGATGAGCCAACAACTGCTCTTGATGTTACTATTCAAAAACAAGTTCTTGAACTTATGTTTGATCTGCAAAGAAAGCACGGGATGAGTATGCTTTTTATTACTCACGATCTAGCTGTTATTGCTGATATCGCTGATGAAGTTGCCGTTATGTTTAGAGGAGATCTAGTTGAACAAAACACAACAAAAGCACTTTTTGAAAATCCAAAACACCCATACACAAAGGGGCTTCTCGCTTGTCGTCCAAGCCTAGATGAGAATCCTGTTAGACTATTAACAGTTGAGGACTTCTTAAACGCCAAAGAAGATATCGATGTCAGTAGCTTAGAGATGAAAAAGCCACGTGATGTCTCAAAGGCTGATGTTCTTCTTGAGATAAACAACTTCTGCAAGTATTTCCCAATTAAAGGAGGAATCTTTGGAAGAACTGTTGATCACTTTAAAGCTGTCGATAACGTTTCTTTAAAAGTTAGAAAAGGAAGAACTCTTGGACTCGTTGGTGAGTCAGGCTGTGGTAAGACTACTCTTGGTCGTTCAATTCTAAGACTTCTTGAGCCAACAAGTGGTGAAGCGATTTATGAAGGACAAGATGTTGTTAAGTTAGATAAACAAAAAATGAGAGAGATGAGAGAGAAAATGCAAATCATTTTCCAGGACCCGTACTCTTCTCTAAACCCAAGAATGACAATTGGAGATATTGTTACTGAACCAATGGTAATCCATGGAATCGGTGGAACAAAAGAAGATCGCTATAAAGTTGCAGCGGAGCTACTTGAAAAGGTTGGACTTAAAGGTGATCATCTTAATAGATATCCACATGAGTTCTCTGGTGGACAAAGACAAAGAATCTGTATCGCAAGAGCTCTAAGCCTAAAACCTGACTTTATTATTTGTGATGAGTCTGTTTCTGCTCTAGACGTTTCCGTACAAGCTCAAGTTCTAAATCTTCTTCAAGACCTTCAAGACGAATTAGGTCTTACTTATATTTTCATTTCTCACGATCTATCTGTTGTTAAGTACATATCAGATGAAATTGGAGTTATGAACAAAGGTCAAATTGTTGAATATGGCCCAGCACATGAGGTATATCAAAATCCAAAGGACCCATACACAAAGAAACTTCTTAGTGCGATCCCTAAAGGTGTACCAAAAGAGCTTTTAGCGGAACAAGGTAAGTAACAAGGAAGCTTTATGCCAGTAATTCAGTCGAATTATGATGCGATAAAATTACTAGCAAATGGTCACATTCAGACCATTCTTCCTTTCTTTTTTAGAACACATCCTGAAAATCATGATGATCACAAATATATTATCGAACCTACCCCTGATAATGATGAAATAGAGACTTTTCTCTATCGAGCAGATAACGATGACAAGCTTGTTATTATTTCCCATGGCCTTGAAGGAGATGCTCAAGACTGTTATCTAACTTCTTTTGCAACGTTTTTAAAAGATCATCACATAAGCACCCTAACATGGAACATGAGAACCTGTGGCGGACGCTTAAATAAGACCACTAAATTTTACCACGCACTTCAGTACGAAGACCTCGATTTAATTATTGACAAGTATACTAAAGAGTTTAAAGAAATATATCTCGTTGGAATTAGCCTTGGTGGAGCACTCACACTAAATTACCTAACCAGAGATGATGGCAACAGACATAGTAAAGTGAAAAAGGCTTGCTTAATCTCAACACCTTTACAGTTAAATAAAACGTCCAAGAAACTTGAGACTTTATCAAATCGTTTTTTTTATCAAAGAGTTTTTACCAAAACAATGAAGAAGAAGGTCTTACTAAAACATAAGAAAACTCCTCTACCAATTGACTTAAAAAAAGTAAAAAGAGCAAAATGGGTTAGTGAGTTTGATGATCTTGTCATAGCACCACTTTACGGCTATGAGAGTGGTCATCATTATCGAGAATTAGCCTCACCATTATCTCATATCGAAAAACTAAAGATTCCCACGTATATTCTAAACTCAAAAGATGATCCTTTCCTGACGAAAGAATCATACCCAGAGGAACTAGCAAAAAACTCTGAAATAATCTTCCTCGAAACGCCTAAAACTGGCGGACATGTGGGCTTCATAAAGAGGTCTTTTGAAGAACACTATTGGTACGAGCTTAGAGTTCTTGACTTCATTACTCTGTCTCCAAAAGAATTTCAACAAAAGAACAATAAAATTTGATTATATCTTAATTATTTCGATAAGAACTATAATCGAGGTAATTATTATGAAAAGTAACGAAGAAATCCTGGAGCATTATCCAGAAATAAGACAAAGTGGTTTGCTAGAAACCCATCGGTTTCTCGATAATTTTGACATAGGCTTTTTCATCATCGATAAGCTTGGTGATGTGAAATTTTGTAATGAAAAGTTTAAAGCAATGTTTGAAACAGAAAATGCTTTCAACTTTTTTACAAAACTCGTCAGTCCAACGCAGACTGAACTACTTGAATCTGTTGAATACGATTTAATATTCTTTGAAATAATATGGCGACAGAGTGAGAGAAAGAAAAGTGGCGAACTAAATATTAAGAAGCTTGATAACTCAGATAATCTTTATGCTTGCTCTTTACGAGATATTACACATCGAAAAAATAATGAGAAGCAAAAGAACTTGTTACACAAAGAAGTCATCGAAGAATTATCACAGTTAAACAAGCAAATGTTTGCTACAGGAAAAATGATATCTCTTGGAAAACTAAATCATGCCCTAAACCACTTAATTAGTAAGAGGATAAAGGAAATATCGACTTCAACAGAAAGAATCTTAAGTCAATTA
>CAWUIU010000189.1:0-6780 GCA_963922285.1 uncultured Oligoflexia bacterium
ATCTTGTCATCAACAACAAGAATCTTAGTACTCTTTTCCTCATTAGAGTCAACAAAAGAGTCCACCCATTTTTTTAGGCTTTTTTGCATATGTTCACGGTTCGCGTTCAATTCATTTTCAGCATTTCGACGATCTGTTTGAAACTTTGAATAAGCTTTTTGTCTAAGAACATCGTCAGCGATTTGCATAATCTCTTCTCTTAAATCATCATTAGGAGGAAGGTCAGGAAGAAACTTGTATTGCATATCATAATTGTATTTATAATTATAATACATGCCTGTCTTTTGTTTATTCACAACTGTAAAAATATCAAGCTTGTTGTATTCTGGAGATAAGCTTATATCTAAACGTACTTCATCCCCTGGAGACCATGAATGGTTTGATTCCATGTGAAAAAAATCATGGCCAAAAAAGCCAATACGAAAATTTTCTTGCATCTTGGTTGGCTTAACTGATTTTGCCAATGCAAAATCCTTCTTTAACGCCTCTTCTGGATTGAAGAAATAGAAAGGATGGTAAACCACATCATGTAGCTCCGCCCCTTTAATGAAAGCGAAATCAAAGCCTGCATACAATGCATCTTCAATGCTTTTTTCGTCTTCAACAAGTGCAGAAACCGCAACTTTTGAAAATGCAGAGAGTCTTTTTAAATAAAGACCGAACTTTAACAGTGTATTTAAGTCAGAAGAGAGGTCGAGGTAGATAAAATGGGGTGAATACTCTAGGGTTTCAAAAACTTGCTGATTTACTTTATCATCGGAAAATGTGGAGACTTCTCTAAAATCAATCTCCATATGCCCATAGTTCGATTTGAAACGATACTTTACATTAGTCCAGAAACCTTGATCGTTTCCAACGTAAAGAACTCGACGAACCTTTTTTAAACCCGATGATTTTGCCAAAGCACACCTACTTATATTTACTTATCTAAATTTTATCAAAGTATTAAAAAAATAATATAGGAAAATAATGGTAAGTTAAGGAATGCAACATAAGTCACTGATTAAACATCAAAATCATCGTATGTTTGACCATACATTTCGTCATATTCACGAGTAAAGAATCTTCGAACAAAGTACTGACCGACACGAATTGTTGATATGAAGCCGAATTTCTCAAGTTTTCTTACACAATTGTGGATTTCATCCAAGCCAACCTCAAGTTGATTAACCATATCTGTTAGAGATAATAGTTGAGAAATACCATGCTGCTGATACATATTGGGTCGACAATAGACTCGACGGTAAAGATAAATGAGAATAAGAACATCGACCCGACTTAACTTATATTCGACGAGTACCCTATCAAAGAAAATATCAGGAATCGGAGAGAGCGTAGGTTTTTGATCAGGAGCGTGACTCGAAACTTCGGCATCACCATCCTTACCTTTGTGACTCTGTAGTATAGACTGCAAATCAACCATAACTCCTCCAGTGAGAAAGTTTTACCCCTTTATTATTTCAGATTTTTAAGAATGAGTCCAACTTTAGCTTGACGGTAAAAATTGCCGCCCCGCTCACCTGATAAATTAAAGTGATTTCAGAATATTTTCTTTAGCTTTTTGATATTGATCTTTAGATTGAAACTCAGTGTTTGCTAGTAAGTCCTGATACTTATGAACAAGATCTTTAGTCGTAAAACTAAGATCGACTAAATCAGCACACTTTACAATCCGATCAAAACAATCAACTTCCCTCACTCCGGATTCGACCCTTTCTATCGATTCACTAGAATGAATCATCATCATGGCCTTTTTCTTCGAAAGACCAAAGCATTTAACAAACTGAAGCTTCTCTTCTCTGCTTAAGCTTAGATGGAACATTGTCCACTTGAAAAGACTCTCATGTTTCTGATAAAGACTCTGAGAAGATAAATCGAGATTGTAAAAAATTTTAGTACTTGCGACAACTTCATTAATACCAAGACTATAATCTTCAATGATTTGCCATAAAGTATGGAAGAACTGTAGATAAGGACCACGACCAACAGATTTCTCAAACTCATAACTCAAATAATAATGTGAGCACATTTGTAAACTAAAATTTGATATTAAATTGTTAGTAGAAGTATCTATTGAAAAACTATGAAGACATTTAAAACGTACCAATCTAAGGAGTCTAACATAGTCTAATGAGAAACTTGGTGTGATATGCTTTAGAACCTTTTCTTTTAAGTGATCAATGCCATGAAAGGGATCTATTACTGTAAATTCATCTTCCGTGCCAGGCACTCCAAAGTATATTCCGATTGCATTGATTGTCAGATCACGTCTAGCAAATGCCTTTTCAGTCTCTAAATTTGAAACAAACTCAGGAGTGAAATACTTATGGTCAAGATTGTTATTTGCTTTTTCGATTCGTGGTGAAGAAAACTCTAGTTCAAAGTTATTTACTTTAATACGATAAATTAGAAATTCCAGTTCTTCATGTTGAATATCAAATTTTGTGTTTAAGTGCTTAAAGAGTCCACTTAACTTTCTTTGCCACTGCTCATGATCAAATTCAAAAAGATGTTTAATTTCAAAATCAAGATCTTTACTAAAGACGCCATTAAGTAAAAAGTCCCTTGGGGCACCACCAGTCAAAGTTAATATAAAACCACGTCTGGAGATTTCAACACATATATCATAGACCAAAGGGTCTAATTGCTTTATAAAGTCTCTCGAGTCTATTTTCATAGAAAAGGATTTTCTTCAGAAGTTAATTTATCTAAAGTTTTTTGTACACGAATTAATTCTGTACTTCCCTTATGATGGACAACATAGAATTTTCCATTTTCAACATCAAATTCTTTACCGAGAGTTTCAATTTTATCTTTATAAAAAGAACGATTAAGAACATGATTAGGAACGACAGCGATCCCTAGCCCCTCATTTACAGCACCTAACATATTGCCATGAGAATTAACCATGAACTTGGCATTAATTTTTTTCGGAGAACGACCAAACTTTCTTCGGCACCAACTATGATAGAGATGATCTTCTTTATCAAAGAGAATGGTTGGTAGAGCACTAAGCTCGTCAAGAGAAATGTCTTCATGAATTCCATATGGATTTCCAGGAGGAAAAACAAGTGTAACACTCTCCTCACCAAGTAATGTCTTTTCGCCAACATTTGGTAGAGCACCCTCTGGTAAAATCAAAAAATCAAGGCCGTAATTCTCAAATTCCAAAATAAGATCTTCTTGAAACCCCATACTAACAGAAACCGAAAGGTCTTCATGATTCTTTGCAAAACCAATAAGTTCTGGGGCAAGCCAGGACTTTCCAACACCAATGAGAGTACCGATTCTTACACGACCACTCATATTATTCTTATCATGTTGTATTTCATTTAAAGTATCATCGAGGTGAGATAAGAAACTTGAGGCTATTGAAAATAATTTTTCTCCTTCTCCTGTAAGTACAACTTTCTTTCCTGATCTTTTGAATAGTTTTACGCCAACCTTTTTCTCTAAGTTTTTAACTGACTGAGAGATAGCAGACTGAGTGACACCGAGATCTTCAGCAGCTTTAGAAAAGCTTTTAACCCGAGATACGGCCACAAGTGTTTGTAATTGGCTAGTTTCAATCATTTATGCTCCAATGGTGCAATGCAAATTAATGTATTAGGTGAAACTTATATTGGAGGCAATAATTTGTCTAGTACTAATAGCAAAATTAACATTTGCCTGACAGATGTTTATCTTTAATGATGGAAAGAAGCTCTTTGAAGTTGACCGGTTTTGGAATTAAATCGAGGGCCCCAAGCTCTATAGCCTTTTGTCGATAATCATCACGATTATATGCGGTGACCATATAAAAAGTTGCATCGTACTCTGCTCTAACCTTCTGGAGAAGATCAAAACCATTAATACAAGGCATATTGATGTCACACAGTACGACGCAATTATTGACATCAAAATTACACTTCTTAAATTGATCATATACGAGATTTCCATCTTCAAAGCAGTGAAGTCTAACAAGCTCAGACTCAATCTCTTTTCTCATATAAACTTCGTAAAGCTTAAATATATCAATCTCATCATCAACAATGATGACATCAAAAACTCTCATCAGAAGCCTCTACTTTTTTACCTATCATACTTCACTTTTACTAGTTACGAAATTTCGGTACTTTACCTATAAAACTTAAATCATCTTAACTATTAACTGCCAATATTATAGTGAGACCTTTAGAGCAGGTTCATTAAGACAAGCAACGACGAGCTTTTTAACTCCAGACTCTTCAACAATCGCCATATCGTTAATTGTACATGTCCCACTTAAAGAGTGCGAACTAAGATCGATTTCGTTCCAAGCTACCCCAGCATTCGAGGTATACGCAATAGTTGAACCACTATAACATGCTGTTGCAATAAAATTTGCTTTATCAGTACTAAAGGCCTTTAGGATTCTTCGACTACAATTTGTTAGTCCAGGATCTGCAGCATAAGAAGAATAAGAAGATCCATCATTAGTTGAGAGATCAAGTGCACCTGTTCTTGATATGACATAGACTGAACCATCGGCAAACCCCTCTAGGGTTGCAGGGTTGTTCAAGCTTAAGCTTTCACTAATATCAGTCTTCGTATTATTTGCTATATCAATCTCGTACAAAGCACCACCAACAGTATTATATAAAAAATTAGAATCAGTTGTGTTAATGAAGCCATCAAACCCATGACCGACATTAGAAACTGAATTTGTTGTCACAGTAGAAAAGCTACTAAAAAAATTAGACGACATTAACAACGCGCCATTACCAATAACAGCAGTGTTGTTACGATTTGCGGGGTCCATTACAAGAGTTACAGACGAAGAACCTGCCCCACCAGTGACAGTGCTTGTCGAAAAGCCATCTGTTGATCTGAAAAAATTAGAACAACCTGCACTATCATCATCACCGTAAACAAGAACATAGTTTACATCAGCCTTAGATGAACGAACTCTAATTTTACTACCAGAACATCCGGCAGAATAAGTATCGCGATAAGACCAATTTGTTGTCGCATCAGATGACTTAAATACATTCCATGAATTATCAACTCCATAAACGGTAGTATTATCTTCTGAGTTTATCGAAGAAAGATTCACGGTTATCTTTGGTGTGTACATTAAATTGAAGGCTGAACCATCAAGTGAAGTATAGAGACTATTATTTAAAATTACAGCAATTGTTTTTCCATCAGCAGAAGCAGATATTGTACGGTTATCCGCATCTGCTGTCACACTAGCAATGGTTCCAAAAGTAGAAAATGAAGGTGTATCCACGTCATTTGATGTTTCAACGTCAATATCAGAACCGTCTTGCACCAGACGATACGCCATACCTGTTAAGTCAATATCCCATCGACTATAGTCACTCATTACCCCATTATTATTGTTAAATGTGAAAAGGTTATCTTGTGAATAATAATCATTATTAGCAATAATAAGTCCCTTACTAGTTGGGTCAAATTTAAAGTCCATATTCACATCTTGAATTAATGTAATATCATCTCCACCAACTGGATTAATTGACGTAAATGAATCACCACCATTATATGAAACAATCCAAGCTCCATTATAGGTTGCTGATGTTCCCTCATATGTAATAAAGAAATTATTATCATTAAATGGGTCAACATAAATACTTAAACTAGTTCCTGGCTCAACAAAAGAATAAAGCGGAGTCCAAGATTTACCATTGTCATAAGATTTTTTAAGAATTGTTGATGAAGCACTAATCTGATCCATCATAAGCATCGCATCCTTTGTAAATGCTACAGGCGCACGTCGATAAGTTGATACAACAGATGTAAATCCAACAGAGATCTCAGGACACGCTCCTCCTAGACGATCTTCAATTTTGTATACCTTATTTAATGCTGTTGCATAAACACCTTGAGACTCAACTGGAGCTATAACAATTCGTGATTCAGTATCGTGGGGAACCTGACACAGGTTTTCAAAACTTACACCACGATCGTTTGAAAAGAAAATATTACCACTTATATCTCTAGCAAATAGATAAGGTTTACCTATCCACTTAGCAACTTCAACATCATACCATTCAGATACGTAATTATTAGTATTAAATCTAATGTAATCAATATCGTCTACCGCTCTCGTAAATGTATACTTCGTTGCCGACTGAAGCGGTTGATCTCTATGGTTAACTGTATCAATACCCTGCACACAGATATCCACAGCAACAAGACCGAAGACAGTCACATTGTCTACAATTGGAGTAGAAACCGCAATCTCATCTGAATATCCAGAATCAGCAGAGCAATCTTGCGGACTCATGCCAACCTTATAACGATAATGACTTACATCATTTCCACCAATGGTAATATTTAGCGAAGAAGTATTTGAAACAAGAGATGGTTGTCCACTAATTTTCGCAACAACATGTCCCTTAGAATAAGCAAACGTTGAACTAGCACCATAAGCAGGATCATTCACATTATCACTAACCGCGACGCAAACTTTGTAAGCCCCCTCTGATATAAAAAGCTTTGAAGTAACTTTAGGTAGAGTCGAACTATAAGTAATACTTCCATCACATGTTGTAGCGTTACTAACAAGGGCAAACCTAACAAAGTCGTAATCCGCAGCGACGAGATTTGTAACAAGATCATCAGTCGACTCTTTTTGATCAATTTCTTGAACCCCATCGATTGCTGTTCCATTTAAGTCAATTGAAGTAAAGCTAGGTGCATTGATGTCAAAAAGGAATGTCGAAGAAGTTTTAAAAGTCGTTCCACCATCATCAATCAGCTTCACACAAACTTGATATTCACCGTCAACACCTAAAT
>CAWUIU010000190.1:0-6780 GCA_963922285.1 uncultured Oligoflexia bacterium
GTGCAAAAACTTACACTTTAATTTCAAGTGTTGTTATATCAGCTTAATTCAGGAAGGTTAAAAGTATTTAATTGTCCAATTTCTCAAAGAGTTGGATAAATATTACTACATTTAATAATCCTGCTTTTTATGAGCAGGCTTATTGATCATTGCATCTGTGCTATATCGAGCAGTCTTTGAATATTTAAATAGACCATCATTAGTTTTTGATACATTTTTGTACATTTTTCTTTATAAATACTTATAGAATTTTTGAAAGCCTCAGAACAAACTTTATCTAAGTTTTCGTTTGAAGGGTTGTCTTGATTGTTATTGTAATTAACACCATTATAACATGTGTAACTTCCGGTAATACTTGTTTCATGATCTCCTTTTTGACTACATCTGAAAGCAACGGAGTAACATGCCTTTTTTCTATCTGGACCTAATACAAAGAAGTCCTCGTTTAAAACTTTATCAGTGTGAAACCTTCCTTTAGCAATAGCCTTTATTACCGTTTTGACTTTTTAATTTATCACAAGCACTATCTTGTTCTTCATTAGAGTTCACCCTTGTTATTACTGAAGGATAAAAAACACCCATCTTAACACAATTAAATCTGCGATGAGTATGATTTGCTACAGCTTGTGCTCGCAGCTCTTCTTCCTTAACTTCACAGACCTTTTCTGCTTTTTCACAAGTATCCTGTAGCGAACTATCTTCATGAATTATAGAATCAATGACTTTTTAGTCTAAATATTCTCTTTCAAATAAAGCAAACTCACACTGATTGCTTGAAGCTAGTATGCTTGAAGATGCTAATAATAAAATCATTATGAATAAACTCTTCACTCTTAACTCCTTGTTTACAAAGTAACGGTATTTAATCATTGGTTGTTTAACTATCCCAACTTTTGTGATCGCAATTCAGATGCCTGTAATCATTTAACCAGTGTCAATAAATAATACGAATTACGTAAAGATTTTCTTAATCTCTTAATCACCGAGAGGAATATATTTCTTTGGAAAAAGATGATTTGCGACTAAGATTGAATTCTTTTCAAGAAGGGCAATTCAAGAATAAAGACATATTTTCTTCAGTTTAACGTTATTAATAGAAAAAAATAGCCCTCAATTAAAATCTCTAGTTATTTAGAATATAATTGAATAATCAGTTTTAGATATCATCTATTTCGTAACCTTTTTATCTGAGTCAACACGACTACCCCGCTGTGCCAAAAATAGTAGTTTCCTCCCATAAATAGTTGAGTACAACCAAAAACGGAGAAAACAATAAAAAAATTATCCTTGTATCTATGCTACTAGCAACAAATATTAACGCTTTTATTTCTGGTACAACATGTGCTTCTGGCACGTCTTGTGATTCTATAACAGTGAGGAGAAAAATGATTGTCATTCCTAAATATGATTTAATTAATGAATTTACTTCCTCATTAAATCAAGACCTACTTGCAGATCCTGTTCATATCTTCCTGGCGCCCCTCTAACTGTATTATGACTTAGTTTTACTAAGATGCTAAGGCTAGAGATCAGCAACGCGCTTAGCTTGAACTCTTAACTTAATCGTAACAACATCACCCACGACGTTTCCCGCTTCAACGACATCGTTCCAGTTAAGATCAAAATCTTTTCGATCTATTTTTGTCTCTGCATTAAAGGCGATTCTTCTAACGTCGTAAGCAGATATACTTCCAAGATATGTAATATTTAACTTAACTTCCTTTGTCTTTCCAGCGATTGTTAGATCACCTTTCGCAGAAAATTTTTTTCCACCAATATGAGCCATTTTCTTAGACTTAAAAGTTAGTGTCTTATGTTTTTTAACATCAAAGAAGTCCTTACTTCTTAAGTGATCGTCTCTTTTATCGTTTTCAGTATCTATAGATGTCGCTTGAATTTCTACGTTTACACTAAAGTCTTTTAAAAACCTTTCAGGATAATCATAAGCGAAGTTTATATCCCCCTTGAAGTCACCAAATTTTCCCTCTACTGTTGAAATAATCAAGTGTGTAATTTCAAAACCAATTTTTGAGTGTGCTTGATCGATAACCCACTTCTCTGCTTTAGCAAATGCCATATTAGAAATCATACATAATGCAATTACTAGATTAATTAAATTCTTCATACGTTCCTCTATTTTTTTCGTTTGAGTTCATACTCTCCATCATTAATAATTTCGTATTCTTCAAACTCATCTTCTATTATTTCGATATTCACTAATTCTTCGTTATTAATTAATTTTGACCAAAGTTCAATAATTCCCTTGGGTACTTTTCCCTTAGAAACTTTTTTTAGTTCCCAAGAGTAATCAAGTTTAGCGATATCTGCTATAAACGGAATTTCATGTTGAGACGCTCTTGTCTTTAAAAAGTTAGGAAAGTCAGCTCCAAAAATATTTATATCAACATCATTTGTCGTACTTTCTTTCATATACTCAAAAGCGAAGTATTTAAAATTATCTTCCCCCAGCAAAGTTAATACTGTTGGAAAATTTGACATCAAAACAGAGAGATGACCATATAGGTAATTATTCTGATAAATAGCAATAGACTCTTTTTCATCTCCGACAAGATTTAATATTCTATTATAAAAATCTCTCTCCTCTATTAAACTATTAGACATCTATATAATTCCTTATTCTTTCAATCTCTTCATTAGTGTCAAATAGAGAGAGAATGTTATTATCTCTTTCATAAAAAATAGGTATATCTCCTAACCGACCGCTAATACTTCTGAAGAGATCAAGAGTTTCATCATTAACAAAATCTCCATGGGTATCAACATAGTAATTCCCAACTTTTTCAGCACCTGCCAGATGTATCTCTTTTACAAGATCAAAATCCAATTTTTCAAGCTCTGCTTTAGGGTATATATCGAGATTCTTTTGGTTCACCCAAAGGTTATTCAAATCAAGTAAAATCCCCGAATCAGTTCTTTTTACTAACTCATTTAAAAAGGTAAATTCAGAAATAGTGCTTGATGAAAATTCATGATAATAAGACAGATTTTCTAAAATTATCGACTCACCAAGCAAGTCTTGTGCCTTAATTATTCTATTTTCAAGAAAACTTAGATGATCCTCTGTAAGAGGAATAGGAAGAAGATCATGATAGGCAACACCATTTATTTTCTGTACTGCTAAATGATCCGAAATATGGACTGGATTATACCTCTTCTTTAATTCTCTTAATTTCTGAAAATACTTCTGATCAAGCTCATCATTAGAACCTAAATTCATCCCAACACAATGAAAATAGATAGGATAGTCTGCACATATTTTCTCTAATTTATGATGATGAGGCCCCTCTAAAAACCAGTTATCGATAATAACTTCAAAAAATGGAATATCCGGTTTTTCGGCAATAACTTCATCAATATATTCGAGGCGTAGGTTTATGCCTACACCTCGTATCTTAGAAAATGTCACGTTAATTATTTTACCGTTTTTGACTTGTAGACAACACCACCAGCAATTTTCTTACAAACACCTTGAGGGACATACATCCATTCTTTTGGATCATTGTCTTTTTTAGCATATCCAGCACAGTCGTGGCCATTTGCTCCACAATCATTTGCCCCTGCCTTCGCAATACCTCGACACTTGACAATTGTGTCTCCCTTCTTCGCCCATTTTGGTGCTGCTTCGGCTATCATTCCGGTTAGTAATAATGTCGATACTGCTAATAGAAATGGTTTTTTCATTTAGTTTCCTCCTGTAATTTGTAATTGGTGTAGACATAAGCCTTACTGTTACAAAAAAACATAAGAAATTAATGTGAGGATTTATTGTAAATTCATGTTCTCAATCACCTCGACGACTTTTCTAAACATTCCTTTAGAATACTTCCTCTTAAGGGAATTGATTATATTAGCTCGGTTAAAGAACTCTGGTTCAACACTAATGATTCGATTACAAAAATCTTCAACGACCATAAAAACAATAGCCATTTGTGAGAGAGAGCTATTTTGTTCTGCGCTGAAACCAATACCGTTTAGCATTCCATGATGTTGTAATATAATACTATCAGCACCAAAAGGAACGTTTGGATTTGCTTTGACTAGCATCGATGCTTTCAGAGCATGTTGCTCAACAACCTTCTTTTCTCTTTCAGAAAGACTCGACTTTCTTAGATCTCTATTTGTATAGATTTTTGCTTGTTCATCATTTTCAAGGCAAATATCATGGAATAGTGCCACAAAACAGATCTTATCAGCCTTTTCTTCACTACCCCAATCCATTGAAAGTACAACCTTATGAGCAATTGCCGCAATCAATACGGAGTGTTGAAATAGATATGAATCAGTGTTTTCCTTTAGTTTTCTCAGGAGATCAAAAAGTGGGTCACCATGCTCTACAAGACGAACCATATTGTTTACACTTTCCTGTGCTAACTCAACAGCATTCTCCGTCATTCCTGATAACTCTAACATATTCTGAACAGTGTCAAATGCAACAGAGCCAAGAGAAATCTGTTTTTCATCGGAAAGTCCCTCGGACTTAAGAGCATTAAGAATGTTTGCAGTCATTTGATTTACAAATTTTAATCTTTCATTTTTTTCAACATACAGATGAACGACGCCACTTCCTTTTAGCTCTTCAATAAGAATAAATGGAAAGGCTTCACCTTTCTCTATAATTAAATCAAAATTATCACTTTCATAAATATAAACATCGACATCGCATATTTCAGTATCAACTTCGGCTAAGTGTTGGATTTGAATTGGAAAATATGAGTCAAGATTTTGATTATGTTCCATCATTTTTTTCGATGTCACTTCTAATATTTTAGCAGACTCTCTAATAACATTTTTCCAGTCATTACCACTAATTGTTGTTACGCCAAACTCCTCAACTTGCATATCTCCCATTGACAAAATTGGAATCATCTCCAATTCGCTATCAAGATATTCAGAAATCTCTTTTGTAATTTCGGTTTCACCAATTTTATGACGGCAAATTATCAAATTTATGCCAACCTCATCATTTCTTAACTGCGCAATAGCATCATCAATATTAGTTGCCATAAATGTTTCTGCTCCAACATAGGCATTTAAATTTAGCGAAAATAATTTTTGAAAGTCATTGTCTGACTCTACTAGTAATACTCGATACACTTATTTCTTCCTAGATCGCATCTTCTTAACTCTTTTATTTTTTATAAAACCTTTAATTGCCGTAGCAATATTATCTTTAAATTCCTCTTCTCTGACTGCACCTGAACTTAAAAGTTTCTCCCTAATCAGACGATCTGCTCCACAGATTCGCAGATAACGACCATCCTCTCTAATCGATTTTTGGAGGGTTGCGATACACCTTATACCGTGAAAATCCATTGCATCAACCCCATCAAGACTAATAATAACATAAGTACATTCACTATCTAAAATCTCAACAGAGGCTCGATCAAAAACCTTAGAAGCATTCGATTTTAAAATTCCAGAAAATGCGATAACTCCATAATTCCCTTTAAAAGAGTAAAAATAGTCGCAATGATTCTCCTTAATAGAGACTATTTCGGGTGTTTCATCTCGATCCTTGAGACTATACTCAAGTTCTTGACTATGCTCATTTAAGACATCTTTCGTCATATATACATTATCGCAAAGTTTAAGATTTTTTTAAATTTTTCTTACAAGTTATGATGATACGCCCTCGGAGGCGTTTTTAATGAATAAAGTGGCTAAACTTTTGACAGCAATTTGACACTAAACGTTTAATAAATAGATAAAACGTATGATTATTGGCATATCATGTGCTCACTATAAAAATACGAGTGAATAGGAGGTTCATTTAAACTTTAACAAAAATCAATCAAAAAACTTGTCAAAAAAACAATTGATCATTCATAAAATGGTTTATCTCTTTTACACTATTTTTAAGAAAGGAAAATGACTGGTCATCGCGTCGGGATAACGAAATAGCCCCGTTAATTTCAACGGGGCCAAACGTCTTTACTAACTACGGTGATAAAGTCTTGTCTTGAATGAGAGATTCAAGGGAAGAGACGAGATTTGAATACTTTTCATGACTGTGACCAATCACCAGTTGTTCAATTTTTTGAAATGTTTCAAAGTCTTCACTTTCAAACGTATAAAGAGCTGGAACACCTCTAATATTGAAGATTTGCCTAAATACAGGACTATCATCAACATTAATCTCATAAAAATCTATTTGAGTCTTGTAAGCATCAATTGTATTTTTGAAAATAGGCTCAAAAATATTACAATGAGGACAATTATTCTTCGTGAATTTTACAACTTTCTTCTTACTCATAGCGATTCTCCTGCTCTGCTATTTATAAATCAATAGTAACTTAACAGAAAGATTATCTCTAATTGATTATACTAATGATGTGATAGACAAATCAAAAGAGGCTACACTAGTGTCTTCTAAGGGATTGAGAAGTCTAGCAAAATGACATGATAAGCTTAATATATCAAAACCTAGTTTTTCATCCTTAGTAATATATCCACTTTAAGCTTCTTGTGGTGACGTCTCTTCTCTGACCATTAATCAAAGAGACTTTCTATTAGTATATCTAACAAGTACGTATTCGTAATCAGCATCTAATACAATAGCTACGAAGTCATCTTTTACTCAATAATTCTTAGCCAAAATATATATCCTTATCACAAGTAAATTATCCTGTAGTTAACATACCACACGAGATCCCAGTAACAGTCTCTCGAAGAAGCTCTATTTCTCGATTTTTTAAAGAATAGACCTGAAGAATATTTAGCGGATTTATTAATGGTGAACGCAGTTCAATACTCTCTCCA
>CAWUIU010000191.1:0-6722 GCA_963922285.1 uncultured Oligoflexia bacterium
CCATTTTTTAATTGCAAACTGATTGATTTCTTCTTCGAAATGATTCAATGCCATTCCGTCAGAAAAGATATTGTTTTTCTTAAAAGTTAGAATTTTTTGTCTATCGAGTGTGTATATGTGATCGATTCCACTGAGTGCTTGCGCAGCTTTTTCGAATTCTTTTAATACAACAAGTTGAATGGAGGCATCGTTATCATCATTTTTTATGGCCTGAATTGTATGTGCCATATTGAAGATATCACCATTTCTTTTAAGATTGATAATTAAATATTTCTTTCTATTTTCCATTCTAGAAATCTCCAGAGCAAAAATTTGTAAATGATAATAGTAAATGATCGTATTGTGAATTTAATTGATCTTTTGTAAGGACGTTATTTCTTAAGTAATTTTCAAGAGAGCTACTATTACTATCCATGTAAAGATATGATCTAAGGTCTCTGCTATTAATGTGTTTTGTAATAGATGAAATTCCTCTCGGAGCTTCATATTTCATAAAAGCCTCAAAGTATTTTCTGTATAATTCAAATGAAGCAGTGTGAGTGATTATACATGGCTTATCAGTTAAAAACTTAATAAGTTTTTGTTCCGAAAAAGTTGCATCTAAATTGATGCCAGAGTAGACTTCAATATTCTTATTTGGAAAGAGGTTATATTTAATACAGTCTCTATATGTTTCTTCATTTGGTTCAATGACAACTACTTTATAGTTATTTTTATGAAACTTTTCTAGAGTCCTACATAATTCATATACATGATATGCATATCCTAAACCAAATACGAGTACGTTATTTTTATTTTCTAACGACTCAACATATTTACTAATAATGTTCTTTGCTTCCTTGGCGGGATCATACATCGAATGAAGGTGTACATCATTTACAACAGGGATTTTTAAGTTGTTCTTTGAAGTTTTTATTTCATAACTTTTAATACGAAAAAATGATTTTTCGCTTGAACTTTCATGTGGATTAAAGCTTTGAACTTCCATATTTCTTCCTCTTCCTTAAGGTCACTATGGTTAATATGAGGGAGCACTCATTGCTCCCCAGGTACTTAATGATACCCCAAAATAGGGGTAAGATGCAAATTATTTGAAACTTTGATTAGCCTTTAACGATTGAAGACTGATAATTACGAATTGAGTTTTTATTCTTGTATATCGAACCAATTTCCTTGGATGTTTCTGTTTTAAGATCCTCAAGAAGTATTGTTATTTCTTTATCTTTCTTGTCAACTAAGTGAATTAAGTTATTAACCTCATGGCTCCATGTTTTAAAGATATCAATATTTTCTTGAGTCATAAGATAACGGTCAAGTTTTGTAATATCTTCTTCAATTCCTCCTTGGAGTGCTTTGATTATATTGATTAGTCGATCTCTGTTGTCAGTTATTTGCGCAACTAAATCGATCTTATTTTTTTTTGCAGCGATTTCTAAACCATTTGTTGCGGATAGAAGAGCTTCTAAAAAATCTAAGTGTTGCATTACTTTTTCAAAAATTAACATAGCTGTCCCTTAAGAACTTTCGTTCTTTGTTATGATTCTAAATTTTTTAAACTCTACTTTCCTTCTGTTTTTAACGATTTGATAGCCTGCTGCCAACCATCATAGAGAGTCGTTAAAACTTCAATACATCCTTCAAGTGGTTCTGTATCAATTTTGATATTTGCTTGGGTACTTGAAAATAAGATGAAGTCATAAAGAGAAGAAAGTTCTTTTGCTACATCGCCACCAACTTCAAAATCTAAGCTGCTATTAAGCTCTATAATGATGTCTTGCAATTTGCCGATGTATTCACCTTTGGCTGCAATATCCTTTTTTTCAATTGCTTCAATTGCTTTCTTGCAGTTTTTAATGGCTGCTTGATAGAGCATTAATAAAATTTGCTCTTTGCTAGCGGTATTTACAGAAGTTTTCTTGTAAGCACCTAATCCGTAGCTCATATAGTCCTCCTAACTATTACCCAAGTCCCACTGGGGCGGCTCCTCCACCACCTAATCCAGCTCCTTGAGCTTTTAACTTTGATATTGTTCCTTCTAATCTTGCAAACTTGTCTTTTAAATTCTTTTCTTTTTGCTCTAACATTCTTTCACGTTGTTTTATTCTTCTATCAATCGCTGCAATGTTGTTATCAAGACTATTTTTTCTCGATTGTAATAAACCATCAGGATAGCGAAGTAGGGTACCGACAGCATCATTCATGTTGTCGATAAAACCATTAGACTTGCCACCGTCTTTACTGAATTGACCATTAAGTATTTGTGATACATTTTGATAGTCTTTTTCTAGGGATGATTTAAATTTTTCAGCATCAAACTTTAAGTTACCCTCTCTTTGAAAAGTGATGCCAATGTCACCGACTCTAAAGTTACCTTTGTCAGTTTTAATATCCTTAAATATCGTATTTCTTAGTCGTCCTTCAATTGTTTGCAGGATGATGTCTCCACCAAGTGTTTTTGAAGTATCAGTATTTTCATCCATTGTATTTTGAGTCTTAATAAATGAGAAGACAGCATTGATTTGATCTACGACACCTTGAATCTTCTCACTTACTTTTCCTGTATCTTCGGATACATTGATTGAGAACTCTTCACCTGGCTTAGCTTTCTTCAAATCGATAGAAAGACCTGGAATTAAATCACTCGTAGAGTTTTCAGGAATCTCGATCTCAAAACCATCGAGCTTAATAATCGCATCCTGTGCCTCTCTCTCTTTTTCGAGAAAGAAATCATCTTCTCCATCTACAAAGTAAAAATATGGGAAGTTAGCTTTTTTCCCGTCACCAGTCTCTTTTAGACTCATAATTAAGCGCCATGGATTATCACTTTCACTACCGTCGTTAATGACAGAGGCACGAAGACCACTTTCCTCATCTCTGTTGATTAGTTTTGCGACTTTATTAAGACTTGCATTGTCTGAATCGACATAAATTTCTTTGCTTTCTCCATCAGGAGTTTGATAGCGAATAAAACCAACGCCGATATAGCTTTCGTCTGGATCTTGAAACCCAGATGTCATAGCAGATGACTTTTGAGCGAGTTGCTTGACTTCAAACTGATAACTAGCAGGTTCTGCAATATTCTTATCAGCTGTAATTCCAAGGATTGACTCGTTGGTATCAATGGCAAGCTCTCTAAGTGACCTGGCAGAGGCATTTTGAGCAAGGGTTCCTCGAATTGATTGCACGAGTTGTGTCAGCTCACTAACAAGGCCTTTCTTATCTTCAATCTTGCCTTTACGACCCTCCATATTTTTAACAGGAATACGCTCAGCCTTCATGATTTGCTGAACAATATCTTTAGGTAGTCCTGATTGAATGGAGCCAAATGCTAAAGACAAAAATCCTCCTGACCATTACCACAGTCCTTCCTGGAGTGTGGGCATTCTCAATTAGAATAGCACATTCAGTGTTTTTATCAATGCGTCATGGAATTAGGGAAAGAATTTCATAGAGCCGTTTGTAATTTTGATAAAAAGACTTGGTAATTAATATTGAGTTTATTTAAGTGTCTGAAATAATATGATTAACCATACTTTAGCTTTAGACTGTATTTTGAAAATTCAATCATCTCTCTTGTTTCTTCATCAACTTCTTTTGTGCGTATAAGAAGGATATCGAAATAAAAGATATAAAGGTCTGGAAAATTAACTATATTTTAAAATTTATAAGACCTAGGGTTGAGACTCCTGTGAGTAAGTATGGTTTTGAAAAGGCTTTTAAGTATTTTTCTTGTTGGAAAAAGAGAGTGTTGGCTTTAAGGGAAAGTAGAGAATATAATAAAAAAAAGCCGCTGGGTAGGCGGCTTATTCGAGGTTTGGGTGTGGGTAACACCCAAAAGGATATGGGTTAAATGTTGTACAATACTAGTCGGGTATTATGTTGAAAACTTTAGAGAATAGCTCGGGTATTTTATATTTAAAGTCTAAATTCTTCTTATATCGGGCACTTACATATTTTTCTTTTTTGCTCCTTCCTATCTGGATGCAGAAAACATTAGAGCTTTCTACAATTGTTCAAGTAGGGGTTATGATCCTTTACTGTCTCTTTATCATGAGCCAGTGGTTCTTGCTTGGTAAAGAGATTGATCATCGACTAAAAATATACTTTAGAGTTAACTCTTCTATCGAGAGAGTGGTTTATCGAGTTTTTATGGGAATGTTCTTTATGAGCATTTACTTTAATATAGTGAGTTTGTTACCTCCAAAGTGGATCTATAATGTTTTTTGGGTAACTTGGTCTCTCCTGGGACTTTTCTATTCGTGGCCAACAAGAGGAAAGATAATTCAAGAGTCTGTTACCAGTAATTTTAATGAGTATCGATATCTTGATCGTTTTGAAAAGACGATTCTTTTTCTTGTGGCTGTCTTAGTTCTCGTTTCAATTCCTCAATTTCCTGTTCTTGATAATATAAATTCTTTGAAATTTTATTTTGATCCTAATGAAAGAATTTCTGGAGCATTTTGGAACTTTTTAACAGTTAATTACTATCCATTTATGAAATACCCATCTCTCTTAAAGTTGGCATGGTGTATTCATTTTTATTTCTTATCTCTGTTAATTTTTTTAGGAACCTTCTATGCTGTTGCTAGATATTTTGTTTCTCGAAGGCTAGCTATTCTTGGTGGCTTTGCACTTATATCAACATGGTCATTTACAAAAATATTAGCTTATAACTTTGGAAGCTTAGTGCTGACAACATATAGTGTATTATGGGTCTGGTCTACTTTATGGTGTACAAAGAGTTCTACATATCGTTCAGGCTTATTTGTTGGCCTTGTTGGGGCATGGGGTGTTGTACTTGATAAGACAAATTTATTTCTATTTATAGGACAACTAATTGTTCTTTATTCTATTTTTCTAAACGATAAAACAAATTGGTATAAAAGACAGTTTTTTAAGTACTGCTCCTTTGGAATAGTATTGTCTTTATTAGCATTTATTCTTTCAACAAGTGTTGTCGACTTTTCAATTACGCCTAATCTAAATATTCTCTATGATGCTGGAAAGTTTCTTGAGCGAAAGTCATTTTTTGTCATGTCTATTTTTGGACTAGTAATTTTTCTTTTTAAATTAGTATCTCAGAAAAACGATCTTTATAATATGGGTACAATACAAATAGAAAAGATTAATCAGCTAGCAAGTAGCTTGTTCTTCATTATAATTATAAGCTTAGCTTTTGAGGCGCGAGTTGCTAAAGAGTTTTCATTAATATGGATGATCGCTTTATTTAGTATCTTACCAATTGAGGTCATCTTTCAGAGGATTCGTGGTCTTCGTTCAAGAAGAAATGTCATCTATATGGTTTACATCTTGATTTGTTTACTTGATTCACATTTTGAAGGGCGTTTAAAGATCATTTACAGGATGTTTTTTTCCTAACGAACTTTTGACTTTTACTTAGGTTGAAATCTGATAGAATTTAGTTATGTAAACAGATTGAAAAGGAGTTCATCCTGTTTAAATCGCATATAACTCAAAGTTTGTATGACGACTTCTTATCTTCTTATCAGTTCGAGGTAACTGAAAGGTCTTCCACACCATTCGTTTTTGTCGATCCTTCAGATGGTTCAATCAATCTTCTGGCGAGTAGTTATGATTCTAACGAAGAATATACTGCACTTTTGCTTTCGAGCATTGGTAGTATGGAATATCTTTCAACTGAGGAAGAGTAAGAAATAGTCAACGTGCTTTAATAAATGTCGATCTTTACAATTGGTCTTTTGCGACCAATCGTAGTCTATTCACCATTTTCTAGTGGTTTTGTTAACATCTGGCCTAGATTCTTAATAAAGCTTGAATAAAGTTGTGAAGTGTAAGTTTATGTCATGACGCAGTGACTTGTTTATGTAATATGTGAATAACTCTGTGGAAAAAACGAAAAAACTTATTGACAACTATAAGTTGTAAGAGATTGTAACGATGCATCGATTGTAAGTGCCCGTAATAAAAAAGATTATTAAGTGAATAGGTGAACAGTTAAGTAGGGTTAGTGACTTTGTTAATTTGTGGATAACTTGCATATTTTTGTGGGTAAAAAAAATGAGTCAAATAAAAATATTAGATAATTGTTGCCGTCATATATAAAAATTAGAAATAAAGTCTTAATACCGTGTAAGTTTGTCTCTTTCTTCTTACAGATCTAGCCAATAAATATCTAAAAAGATAAAAGAATGATTAAAAATAAATATTTGCAATGTGTCTTACTTGTTGAAGGTAGCTATGGGTTTTAAGGTAAAAGATCATTATTTTAAGAAAGCTAAAAAAGAAAACTTCTTTGCAAGAAGCGTTTATAAGCTAGAAGAGATAGATCAAAAATATAAAGTCATGAAAAAAGGGCAAACAGTTCTTGATTTAGGCTATCATCCTGGCTCATGGGTTCAGTACTCGGCAAAGAAGGTGGGCGATGATGGTTTTGTCGTTGGTATTGATATTAGAGATATCAATAAAAAGCTATTGCATTTAAGAAACGTTAGAGTTTACCAAAAAGATATTTTTGATATTACTGATATTGCTGAGCTAGAAGTTAGTGAAAAGTTCGATATTGTTGTTTCAGACATGGCCCCAAATACAACTGGTGTTAGATCAGTTGATCAGCTTCGAAGCTTAAACTTAGTTGAACAGGTTTTTCATCATTTAGATGTCTTCTTGCGCTATGAGGGGAACTTTGTGATGAAGGTATTTGATAGTCACGATGCGCAAATGTTTCTTAAGTCACAAAAAAA
>CAWUIU010000192.1:0-6710 GCA_963922285.1 uncultured Oligoflexia bacterium
ATAAAAGCTGAATCTTCTTTATTCACTCTTATGACTGTTTGATATACTTCTTGATTCATTTTCTTCCTCTAAGATAATAAGCATCTTTAGTATCACAGAAGAGAGGAATTCTCTAGAAATACTGTCGTAAAATGTATTTAAAACACTTTCTCCATGATCGACGTCTTTGAGCGTTACAAATGGCTGACCTTCGATATATCCACTTTTTAAGGGGACCATTCCATCACTCTCACTGTAAGGTCCCTTGAAAAGCAGCTTGGTGATGCATTTTTCAAAGGCTCTAATACATCCATATTCCATAAGGTCTAATGAAGGGCGAAAAATAGACCTTGTCGTGTTTGCGGTTGAAGTTATGAAGAGACTAGGAGTTTTCATAATGTTTTGAATCTTTTCGAGATTATCTTGCATAACTTTTTTTCGACTCTTAGTTTGCAGGTAAGAGATAACTTCTTCAGATGTATTCACTAGGGGAAGAATTGGCTTTAAGAAGGATTTCAGGAAGTATGGGTTTTCTAAGTAAGTATCGGCAACGGGGGAGCCGTAGAATGGACTCTGTATAAAAACATTAGCACGTACATGATTGAGGAACTCAGGATTTTCTATATAAAGATCGAGAAGAGCTAGTCCACCGAGGCTGTGTGTAACAAAAATAACTTTCTTATTGTCTTTGTGTGCCGTGTTTATAATTTTTGCTAAATTTGTTTTTATCTCTTCGATAGATTTAGAGCTAGAAGATGCTCGAATAACATCAAGGTTATAGGTATTCTTTAGATGAGCCTTGTACTCGCCGAAATAGTCTTTTGTCACGAGAGAGAAATCAAATAAAGATCTGAAGTCTCTAAAAATAAATGTTTCGCTCAGAATACCTGGAACGAGAACAACTCTGCTTTGATTTAAGGTATTGACCTCTTTATGAGTTAGTTTAAAGTCTTCTTTTAAAAGCAAGTAGAACTCATGAGTAAGGTCTTCTCCAAAAGAGCTTAAATTAAAGAATACAAATAAGAGAGTGAAAAGCTTTGTCATTGTTATCTCGAGTTTTGATTTAACATTCTCTTCGTCATTTTGAAAAGTCTAGTTGAGTACTTGAGTAAAACTAATGGGTGAGTGCGACATAAAATCATTGACTTAATTTCATACTAAACTACAATAATAATATAGGGTTATTTATTTTCACCAAGTCATGGAGGACGAAGTTGAAATCCCGTATTTTATTATTTTCCTTGATAATTTTGACATCTTGCTCTTGGCTGGAAAAAAGAAGAGCACTATTCGAATCTAGTTCTTCTGTTGAGAGCCCGAGTTCTCGTTTGGAATCTAAAGAAGCTTTTGTCACAAAGACCCAATATAATCAGCTTTTAAAAAAATATGAAGATCTGTTAAAGAAAGTTGATAAAGCTGAAGCATTGAATGTTCAAACGAAGTCTATGATGGCAAAAGGCATTCAAGGGAGTAAACACAGTGAACAGGGGCAAATGATTGCAGAGTTAAGCAAGATCCAGCCAAAAGCTGATCTTGCAGAAACAGTGGATGTCTTTGGAAAGGGTGGCCTAGTCGATAAGGCAAACTTGCAGAAAAGACCAGAAATGACACTTTCCGATAATCAAATTAAGACACAATTAACAATGCTACAAAAAGCAAACAAGTTAGTTGCTCAAAATAAAATGGATTCATCACTTATTCTGTTGAAAGAACTTGAGGAATCTCCTAACAAGCAAATTCAAGTGAGAGCTAAGTTTTATCTTGCTGAAATGCTTTTTCGTCAAAATGAGTACGACTTAGCTATGCAAATGTATGAAGAGATTGTGAAAGAGTTTGCTTTCTCTGGACTTGTTATTAAAAGTCTTGGTCGCTTAATTGTTTGTAGTGAAAAACTTAAGTTAAATAAGAAACAAGAAAAGTATTATTCGATCTTGCACGACTTCTTTGAAGAAGCCTAGGAGAGAAATTGAAGTTTAGAAAGACACTTCTTCTATTACTTTTGGCATCACTTGTATTTGGACAGTCCGATGATCTCAAAGATTTAGAACTACTTGAGGCAGATGATATTAATATCTTGCTAGAAGAGGATAATGAAGACTCTGATCTTGATCTCTCTCGACTTGAAGAAATTGATGAGCTTGAAGCCCTAAAGGAAGATGTTGGAACAACAATTCCAAATTTGAACCTTTCTAAAGAAAACAAAGAAAAGCTTAAAGCTCTTAAAAGTCTTGATGACACCGGTGCGGTTGTTGAGACTCCTGTTGAGATGGAATCGAAAACACCTCAAGTTTTTGATGTTGGTAATGAAGAGAAACAACTTCTCGAATTAGCAAAGTTTGTAGAAAAAAAGATTCCTGATGATGAGTGGAATGAAATTGCCACAAATTCCTCAGTTACTCGCTATGTCGTTCAAGAAGGTGATTGGTTATGGAAGATTTCAAAAGAAATTTTTGGATCAGGGTTTTATTATTCTAAAATTTGGTCAATGAATCCGCAGATTACAAATCCACATGAGATTGAGCCAGGACAAGTCCTCGTTTTTGATACTGGGGATGCTAATGCCTTACCGAATGTTTCACTTTCTTCTTTTGATGATGTCCCAACAAAATTAGGTCAACCTCTTGAGCAGAATGATAAGATTAATAAGTTTGCACTTTATGGTGATAATATTAGTCCCGATTGGTTAAAGAGAAGAGAGTTACTTAAAAGGCAAGGGGTCTATTTTCAGTATATGACTGATAGTGACTATTCAGATGTATTAGCAGTTGATTCATCTCAGTTGAATGAAGAGCATGAGAAGTACGATCCTCCTTTAAGTGAAGCACTTATTCAAGAGCCGAGTGATAATTATGACAGTACAGGTTTTGATACTGCTTCAAAATTTCAATTTAAAATTAAAGAAGGATTTTACCTGAATACTTTTATTTCGACTAACTTTGTTCAAGACTTAGGTTTTATCCGTTCCAAACAAGACGAATCAATTTACATAAAAAAGTATGACAAGGTCTATATCGAATTTGACTCCTCAATTAAGGTAAGGCCAGGCGATAAGTTCTCTGTTTATTATCCTGAAGGTAAAGTTTCACATAAGGTTTCTGATAGAGAAGGTAATAAATATACAATCATGGCCCAGCTTGAAGTTAGAAGACAACTTGATGACGTTTGGGAGGCTGATGTCACAGAGTTAACTGGACTTGTCGAAAGGGGAGCGAGAATTACTGTTTTCACGCCAAAGATTAAAAAGATCTTTAGATCCTTTAATACGAGAATGGTTGAAGCTGCCATAATCGACTCTTATCAGCAAGGTATAACCGGTATAACACTAGGTGATGTTGTCTATCTTGATAGAGGTCGTGTTGATGGAGTTGAGCTTGGAAATGTTTTTCAAGTATATGGCTTTTTGGATAGAGGTACTGGACGCAAGATTGCTGGTAATCCTGCTTATACTAATGGTGAACTTATTGTTATTAGCCTTACAGACAATTTTGCAACCGCCCTTGTCACTCATGCTAAAAATGAAATAAACGTCGGGAACATTGCTCTTGCAAAAACGAAAGAAGATGCGATGCGTGATGCCAGAGCGAAGCAAGGGATAAAAAGTCAGGAAGAAGAGCTTAAGAATAAGTTAAACTTAGAAGAGCTTGATGTTGAACTAGACTTAGATGATATTAGCTCAGATCTTCTGGATAGTCTCGATAAGGTCCAGATAAAAGAAGATGAACTTGAGGAGCTTGAAAGGCAAGAGCGAGAGAAGTCGATTATTAACGAGAGTGAGGATGATCTCAAAGAGATTGAAAGAATTGAAAAAGAATTAATTGATGCAGAGAGTAGGCTGAATGAGAAGAAAATTGATGAAGATGAGTACTTAGAAAAGCAAGACTTAGAAGCACTTGAGAATGATCAGAAGAAGTTAGACCCTAATGCTCTTCAATCTGTAAACGAGTTTGAAGTGAATAACGGTAAGAAATACGCAGAGCAGGATTTGAATGCAAAAGAAAATCCTTATGGTTTAACAGAATTTGATCTTGAAGAAATAGATGAATTGTTGAATACTGACCAAGAATAGATTACCCTAGAAAAAATAATATAAAGAGACGAGGAAGTGCGTTATGCATTTCCTCTGTTTTTATTTAAGGAGCATGCTTGTCATGGCTGAAACAGAAGTTGAAGAAAAAGCAACTAAGAAAGTAGCGAAGAAGAAAGCGACGAAAAAGGCAGCAAAGAAAACTGCAAAAAAAGCTACTAAAAAAACAACTAAGAAAACAACAAAGAAAACAACAAAGAAGGCGAGTAAGAAAACTTCCAAAGAGAAGAAAGATTATAAGCTAGTCGTTGTTGAGTCACCTTCTAAAGCTAAAACAATTAAGAAGTATCTTGGAAGAGGCTATCAGGTTGTCGCGAGTAACGGACACATTATTGACCTTCCTAAGTCAAAGCTTGGTGTTGATGTTAAAGGTAACTTTGAAATTGATCTAGTACCAATTACTGGTAAGAAAGCAAAGATCGAAAGAATTCAAGAACTCTCAAAAGATGCTACTGAAATTTTCCTTGCACCTGACCCCGACCGTGAGGGAGAGGCGATTGCATTTCACTTGCAAGAAGTCATTGGAAAGAGAAAAAAAATTAGAAGAGTAGTATTTCATGCCGTCACAAAGAATGCTGTTACGAAAGCAATTGAGAACCCAACGGATCTTAATGTTTCAATGTATGATTCTCAAAAGACGAGACGTGTTCTTGATAGACTTGTGGGTTATAAAATTTCACCAATTCTCTGGGACAAGGTTCAAAGAGGTATTTCGGCTGGACGAGTTCAGTCTGTAGCTCTTCGCATTATTGTTGAAAGAGATGATGAAATTAAGGCCTTTAATCCAGAACAGTGGTTCTCGATCCATGGTGAGATGTTCAAAGATGGTAAACTTTTTGAATTTAAATATTATGGAGAGTCGGCTTCAAAAAAACATGATCTAACTGATGAAGCAGAGACAAAGAAAATTGTAAGTGATGTTAAAGGAAAAGATTTTAATGTTGTCGATGTTAAAAAGAGAGAAAGGAAGCAGAATCCAACTCCACCTTTCACAACCTCCAAGTTGCAACAGGAATCAGCAAATAAATTAGGTTTTTCTGCAAAGAAAACAATGATGATTGCCCAGAAGCTTTATGAAGGTATTCCGACGACAGACTTTGGTACAGTCGGTCTTATTACATATATGAGAACTGACTCCGTAAGAACTGAGCCAGAGGCGATGGGATCTTTAAGATCATTCATTGAGGAGAAGTATGGGAAAGAATACTTATCAGCGGAAGAAATAGTTTATAAGAAAAAAGGAAGTGGAAAGGTTCAAGATGCCCACGAGGCTATAAGGCCAACATCTCTTGAGCACACGCCAGATAAATTACGTGGAGACTTAGAGCCAGACGCTCAAAAGTTATATGAACTAATTTGGAATAAGTTTATCTCATCTCAAATGAGTCAAGCTGTCATCGATCAAACGGCAATTGTCTATGAGTGTGAAGGACACTTCTTTAAAGCAAATGGTTCAATCATTAAGTTCCCTGGCTTTAGAACTGTTTACCTTGAAGCCGCTGCTGAAAAAGCTAGTCGTAAGGGTGGAAATGACGATGATGAAACAATTAAGCCTTCTGGAGAGTTACCAAATATAGAAGTTGGGGAGGCTATGAAGCCAAAGAAAGATGCTGAAGATGTAGAGCATTGGACTTCTCCTCCACCAAGATATAATGAAGCAAGTCTTGTTAAAACGCTTGAAGAAAAAGGTATTGGTCGTCCTTCGACTTATGCTTCGATTATTTCAAATATTCAAGATCGTGGTTATGTAGAAAAGATTGAAAATCGTTTCATGCCAACAGAGCTGGGAATTGTTGTTTGTCGAATGTTGATTGAAAGTTTTCCAGATGTCATGGATGTTCAATTTACAGCAAGTGTTGAAAAGCTTCTTGATAAAATAGAAGAAGGTGAAATAAAGTGGAAAAAAGTTCTTAAGGACTTCTGGTCTGGTTTTGAAAAAACTCTAGAAAAAGCCAAAGAGGAGATGAAGAACCTCAAGGCACAGGAGATCCCTACAGGAATTAAATGTCACAAGTGTGATGATGGTGAGTATATCATTAAATGGGGACGTAATGGGCAGTTCTTAGCTTGTCGAAACTACCCAGATTGTACTTCTACAAATGATTTCAAGAAGCACTTAGATGGAACAATTGAAATTCTTCCTAAGAAATGGTTTCGAGATGATTGTCCAACTTGTGGAAAAAGGCTTGAAGAAAAGAAAGGCAAGTACGGACGTTTTGTTCGTTGTGAAGAATATCCTAAATGTGAGACAACGCTTCCATATACTGTTGATGTAACTTGTCCCAATTGTAAAAAAGGTAAGTTTGCAGAGAAGAAGTCTCGTTATGGTAAGATCTTCTACGGATGTAGCAGTTATCCAGATTGTGAAACAGCGATGTGGACGCTTCCAAAAACACATGATTGTCCTTCTTGCGGGCATGGAGTTATGGGAGTTCGTGAAACGAAGAGAGATGGAAAGCATCTTCAATGTCCACAGTGTCGATTTAAGGTACCATGGGAAGAGACGCCATTTGCTAAAGAAGGGGAAGAGGCTTAATGTCCAATCTTACTTTAAAGGATGCGTGGAATGAAGGACCTGGACCGAAAACAAAAGCTGAGTTTATCATTCTCTATGTAAAATTATTCCTTATGGGGATCGCTGATCTGA
>CAWUIU010000193.1:0-6704 GCA_963922285.1 uncultured Oligoflexia bacterium
AATTGTCGAAAGACCATTGTAAACACCTTGCCCCATTTCTAAGTGCTTCATATAAACAGTCACTGTATTGTCTGGAGCGATATTGATAAAGGCGTTCGGCGAAAAATCTCCCGCACTACCAGTTAGTCTCTTAGCCGCTTTTGTTAAACCATTAGGAACAAAGATTGAAACACTTAAACCTAAAATTCCCGCATTCTTAAGAAAATCTCTTCTTGATAAATCTGTCATATGGATTCTCCTATAGCCTGCTCGAAGCAAGCTTGATAGCTGCTTTGATTCTTACATAAGTTGCACAACGACAAAGGTTCGCTCCCATTGCCGAATCGATTTCTTCATCACTTGGTTTTGAGTTCTCACGAAGAAGAGCTGTTGCTGCCATGATTTGCCCTGACTGGCACCATCCACACTGAGGTGTATTCTTTTCAACCCAAGCGTCCTGAACAATTTTTAAAACTTTATCAGGAGTTGACTCAACTGTTGTCACTTTTGAATTACCAACATCTGAAAGCGGCAATTGACATGAACGAGTTGGTTCACCATTCACATGAACAGTACAAGCACCACAGAGTCCTTGCCCACATCCATACTTTGTTCCAGTAAAATTTAAATGATCCCTTAATACCCAAAGAAGAGGGGTATCACTTGCGGCATCAACTTCAAAATCCTTACCATTGACATTGATTTTCATATGTATTCCTTGTTTGTGACTAAATGAAACTTAATTTATGAAAATAATACTTCTTGAGATAAACTTAATGAATGCCAAATCCTATAAAAGAGTTGCACAATTCTATTTAAGTTAATAATTTTAGCTACTTAGATGTGAAATAGAGATATTCTGCTAACACACTGAGAGCAATTTCGTCGGGATTCTGAGCGTCAATATCAAGCCCCGCTGGTATGAATAATGGCTCACTAACACGCTGATCAATTTTTTCAAGATATGTTAGAACCTCGTGGGATCTTTTAAGACTACCGATCATTCCCACATAATTAGCACCAGCTCTTAAGGCCTTGGCCACAATACGTGAGTCACCGGATGTATGACTTGCAACAAGAACGATATCATTAGCTTCAAAATCGATACTTTGATAAGAGTCTTTCACTTTCACACAAGTCACTTCACTTGGATAATCATTCTCTTCAATATTAGTACCGAAAACATTCACATCCATATTGAATAGACTAAAATGACGAGCTAGTGCCTCGGTAATTCTTGTTCGACCAATGATCTTAACACGACTCGATCTTGAAAACTTCTCTTCACTAAAGGTCGCAGGAACTGGTTTTACAATACGAAGAGGTTCTCCCTTTGCCCCTCTATTTTTAGCTATTCCACATGCCATTTGTAAAATAACATCTTCAAAACTTGAATCCTTAGCTTCAGAAAAATTTACATTCCATCCGTAAAAAGAAGCAAGAGATTGAACTGTTCGACGATAATTTATAGGAACAGATAGACTAATATTTTCGAGAGGAAAAACAGGATCGAGAAAAATTCTCATTTTCCCACCACAGTCAACACCTAGACCAAAGACCTCATCTTCTAAATCTGCAAGAATAATTCGTCCCTTTCTCTCATTTAAAGAAGTAACACTTTCTTCCCCAACAAATCTTTCAGCACATCCGCCACCTATCCATCCATAGAAATTCTTACCACTCTTATCAAAGATAGCTCGTGAACCAACTTTAGCTGAGCTTGAGCCAATGACTTCAATAACAGTTGCTAAAACAAAGGGCTCCCCTCTTTGGCGAATTTCTTGTAAGCATTTGGTATATGTTGCGAAAGGATCTTCGAAGCTTTCAATTCTTTCAAGAACCTTCTTCAAATGCTTAGGCGAATCCATATCCATATGAATTCCGTCATCACCTACTTCAATCATTTTGATCTGTTTTTGATGTCTCTTTAAAAGATAGGCGCAACCATAATCTCCATCAGGCTCATTTTGAATTTCAGAGAAATAGTCACGCCCAATAAGAACTGGATTACCTCTTTTTCCATTGTACGTGGGAACAATGATGTCACTGTTTTTTTCAAAACATTCATGTAATTGATTAAGAACGGTCTCATTTAAAAAAGGCTGATCCCCTAAGCAGATAATCACACCGTCATAATCGACAAGCTGTTCAACCCCACATTTAATCGAAGAGTGCATCCCAACTTCAAAGTCTTCATTATGAATGAACGCAATATCACTCTTTTGAAAAAGATCTTCTATTTCCGCACGGTCATTACCAGAGATTCCTAGTAATTTTTCAACTGTCGATGATTTAACAGTTTCAATTGTTCTTTCTAATAATGTTTGATTTTCAAGTTCGATAAGAAGTTTATTCCTTCCCATTCGACTTGATTTCCCTGCGGCCAAAATAATACATGCGATTTTTTTCATTCTCTGATGAAAGCATAGGACATAAACTTAGGTCAACTTCTTTTTATAAAGTTAGCGATACTTCCTTAAAATCACATCACTCGCCTTCTCTGCAATCATATAAATTGGAGCAGCGATAAAGAGTCCTGGTATTTTAGGAAAAACAGAAGCATCTACAACGCGAAGATTTGTAGTTCCGTGTACTTTAAAATTCATATCAACAACTGATCCATCCTTAGGATGAATACCCATTTTATTTGAACACGAAGCGTGATGACCCCATGCCTCTCTTTGAATCCATGTCTTTAATTCGGCATCAGTCTCAATTCCTGCACCAGGATAGACTTCACCTTTTCCTGCTCGGTTATTTGGTGAACGTGAGTAACGAGAAGCATCGCCAAAAGTTGTTCTATTAATCTTACGTACTCTTCTTAAACCTTCAAGTACAGCCTGCAGGTCTTCACTTGAGCCAGCACCATTAAAGTAGTTAAAATGAATATCTGGAGTATCAAGACAGTTATCACTCTTAAGTTTTACTCGACCCATGCGATTGGCAGAGTGCCCTTTTAAAACGGCCCAAGTAAACTTATTCTTTGTGGCAACAGAGTCTTTTGCATATCCAGGATAATATCCTCTAAAATCTCCCGGTACACCAAAGAGAATGAGGTCTGAGCTGTCTTTCTTATGCACACTTGATTTCATTTTTATTGAGGCAAGAATTCCATTTGTCGCGTAGACCGACTTCTTACGAGTCGAAGTATTTACCCAATCCTTCAGACACTTATCTTGAGATACCTTCTGAAAACTATCAGCAAAACGACAATCCTTTAAAAGATCTAAATTCTTTTCAAGTTCAGTAACAACTGACACTTCATAGCGATCCTTAAGATTCTTTCCAACACCGTTAAGAATCATTTGCGGTTCACCTTTAAGGACACCTTTTTTATGATATTTTGCAAATTGATCTGCCGGGGCAATCCCAGACAACATCAGTAGCTGAGGAGAATTAAATGCACCTGCACTTAGAATTACTTCTTTCTGTGCACGATAGAATCTTTCTTCTTTGACATTTGCTTCATTAGACTTCTTATGTGCACCATAAAGATTTTTCCCCACAAGAACATCAACACCAATTGCTTTAAGACCACTACTTGTTTTTTCAAAAACTATTTTCTTAACAAATGTATGTGGAACGACCGTAAGATTCTTCCGATACTTTTGTCTTGCACTTTGTACATAGTCGTAAACTCCAAACCTCTTACCGAGAAACGTCGACTTAGGAAGACGAAGAAATCCCTCATCATTTATATGATTAGGGTCATTAGCATCTAAGTAAGAATTTAAGCGAAAAGCATCTCTTAATTGATTCTCTCCAAGATGAAAGAGCTCATCGAAGAGAAAACTGCGATCCGCTAAAGTTGCACCAAGTACAATTTTTTGTAATTGAGAATCTTTTTTAAGAAGTGTAATTGGTGACATCTCAAGCTTGTGCCAACCTTTCTTAGGATCAGAGAAATACTCTCCAGACTCAACACGACTTTTAAAAATCTTTCTCATATTTGTGCCACGCCAAGAACGATCACGACGACTCCCCATATGGTAAATTTGATTCCAAACATCTTCATCTGGATACAAGCAGATCATGGCATTACTTGCTGTACAGCCACCAATAACAGAGGACCTAGGGTATAGAACTCCAGAACTTTTACTATTAAAGTTCCACTTACCATGTTCATAAGGAGTATCGTAATGTTTTACAAAATAATCCCAGGCAATTTGTGGATTTTCTGAAGCAAAGGTATGATAAGCAGGAATTAACGAACTCATTGGTAATTTATCGCCACCCGCCTCAATTAAAAGAACCTTGTGCCCTGCCTTGGCAAGATTAACAGCAAGAGGTCCTCCACCAGCACCTGACCCGATAATTATAAATTCGAACTCTCCATTAGTATGATGCGCTTTGGCTACCCCTGATAGAGCCCTCGGCCCAAGAGTAAACAGTGAAGACTTAGCGACACCTTTAATAAAATCTCGTCTTTTCACAGAAATCCTTTGCATTGTAAGTATTAAATATCTCTACAATAATACCCTAGATAGAACTAAGATATTCTAGTTCAAATACAAATTACAAAGGTATATAGTTTCTAGACAGATCAAGTTATTACAGTACCTTATCTGCAGAGTATACCGCTTGAACATAGCAGGAGCCACTAAGGTGACTTGGAGGATTTGCTCTTTGAAAACGAGTAAATCGACAAGTTGAAGGATGGGTTGCTCCAATAAGACACTTATTAAGAGCATCTCTCATTAGCCATTCTTTTTCATAGTTATACATCTCTGAAACAGGTTTACAAGTTCCATCAATAAAGTCAAAGTCATATGAGTTTTTGAAACTATAAAAATGCTCGTAGTCTGAATCAATTTCGTAGTACTTAAAAATCAAGTAAGTGATTGCAGTAATGACAATAGCACCGTATATATACTGACTTCTTATATTGAATAAGTGACTAAAGTTTGAGCTTTCACCATTAAAAACTTCATCAAGAAAGCTTTCGTCAGCTAAGAGACGAATAATCTGTTCTTGATTGAGTGTCTTTAACTTTTCGATTATTGAAATTCTCTCTTCCTCTGATGGAATTTTATTAATTAACTTATCTAACTCTGCTTTAATTTCCTCAGAAGACATTTTACTTATGACACCTTTCGCTTCTTGTTCATAATTTTTTGTTACCTCTTCTCTAAATTCAGATTCGTGTGCTTGTGGATGTGCAGTAAGTTGATAATTATACTTAAGCATGACATCACTTAAAGTATACTTATCATTAGCAATTGAAGAAAAAACCATTAAACAACAGGCAATGAGCGCTAGGAAACTTTTCATTTCATTCTCCCAAAATAGTTAACGAGATGTTTTATAAGAAATAATAAAAATAACCGTCAAATAAATTAAAAGGTCTAATTGAGAAAAAGTGTAGAATGTAAGATATTTATAGATATATAATATTTAAGTGGGGACAAAGTGCCTAAAAGAGTTCGGCTCTTTTTTTGCTTAAAGATTAGTTTTAACTAAGTATATTTTTCTACTTACTTCGATTTAACCAATTCATAAAATAGGAAACTCTCCGAAATTATAAGATTCAACTTGCTGATAGAAGGCATTAGGTGAAAATTAGCTGATATGAATCATTGTATTTTTTCGAAGATTGGTTATCTTAGAGCTATGAAAATAGGTATCGTCGGATGTGGTCAAGTTGGGATGGCCGCAGCAAGTTCATTATTCCAACAAGGATTAATATCAGAGCTTATTTTGATCGATAAGGATCAGAATAAAACAAAAGGAGAGGCACTCGACCTGATGCATGCGCAAGGCTACGTTGGACGTTGTTCAGTCTCATATGGCGAATATTCTGATCTTTCTGATGTTTCATACATCGTTTTTACTGCTGGAGTTTCGCAGGAACCAGGAGAAAATAGACTCGACTTGCTAGGAAGAAATTTAAGTATTCTAAAATTGATCATTAAAAAACTTGATAAGTACTGTCCGAATGCCATTCTTATCATCGCAACAAACCCGGTGGACATTCTGACTTATTTTGCTGGGGAATACAGCAGTAGAAACCTTAGGAAAATTATAGGTACTGGCACCATGCTTGATACTTCGAGATTTCGCTCTCTCTTAGGAGAACACTTCAATATAGATCCTCGCTCTGTACATGCTTATGTTGTTGGGGAACATGGTAACAGTGAGGTTCTTCTATGGTCTAGTGCTATGATTGCAGGACAAAAGGTCGTAAATAACCCTATTCTAGAGAAAGAAATATCTTTTCAACAGAAAAATGATATAGAAAACTCTGTTGTAAATGCCGCTTATGACATCATAGAGAAGAAAGGTTACACAAGCTGGGCCATTGGCCTCGTCATCTCATATCTGATCTCTGTCATTGAAAATGATCAAAAGTCCATACTTCCACTGAGCGTACGTACAGAGGGTGATTATGGCATCGAAGACTCTTGTATGGGACTTCCATGCATTGTTGGCAAAGAAGGAATCGAAAGGAAAATCAGTCTAACTTTATCAGATGAAGAAAGTTTAAACTTGAAAAACTCAGGTAAAATTCTCGCAGAAATTATTTCAAGTTTAAAAATCAAAAACTGATCCATTAAATTGGTGTCACTTAGCACTTCAAAAATGAATTTTCCCTTCTAAATCATTGTTAACAGTCAACTTAAAGTAATGTGTATGACATTTTACATACATGATTTATCACTGCCCAGAAATCAACTGCAATTCACATACAAAAAACAAACTTGTCATTAAAGATGGAACCTTTAAAA
>CAWUIU010000194.1:0-6686 GCA_963922285.1 uncultured Oligoflexia bacterium
TGAAATGTAATAAAAAATATCTTAAATTTTGTAGAACTTGTTGATAAAATCAAAGATAGAGTTACTCACGCCGTTTCACTAGATGTAACAGATGAAAGGTCTCTACGTTCTGTTAATATCTCCGATGTCGATGTTGCTATTGTTGCCATTGGTGATCATATAGAAATGAGTATTATGGCCGTGACAATGCTTAGAAAATTAGGTGTTGGACGAGTAATCGCAAGAGCAACATCTGGTTTACATGAGCACGTCTTGCACGAAATTGGTGCCTCCGAAATTATTAAGGTTGAAGAGGAAATGGGAGAGATCATTGCATCGAAAATTATTGCTCCTCATGTTCTTCAACGTTATAACTTCGCTGCAGGCTATTCGATTGTCGAATTGAAATTAGGAAAAACATTTGAGGGAAAAACTCTTGTCGAAAGTAAAATTCGGCAAAACTACTCTCTTAATATTGTGGCTCTTCAAAAGAGAGTTCCATTTGTATCTGAAGAAGGAAAGTCTTCTTTTAAAACTGAAATTAATGATTGCCCGATGCCAATGGACATTATTGAAGCTGATGATGTTGTTGTACTTGTTGGGAGTGAAAAGAATTTTAATAAGCTTTTCTCTGACTTAGAAGATTCGTAGAGAGGTAATTTTGAATTTATCTTTAAGAAATAGAGTACAAACAAGTTTCGCACTAGCTGCGGGAGTTGTTATTGTGCTGATCTTTTTAGTCTTTCACCATTTAAATTCTTTAAATAAAGAAATAGAGTCGATTACAGTTAGATCAAACAAAGTATCTTTTGCTATTGAGCAGATGAGAATTTCTTCCGTGTCTCTTCTAAAATACCAAAGAAGAATATTGGCGCGTAAGCCAAATCAAGAAACTATTGGAAAGATTTTAAGTCTATGTGAAAGTTTAACTTCGCAATTACAAGATCTTGATACCTACTATAAAAATCCTGAAATTAAAGTACTTATTGGGCAAATGCTTTCCTACGTGGATTCTCTGAAAGTTATTTTAGGAAAAGCTTCTCTCTTTCATCGAGACAATATTGGAATGACTTCAATTGGTGAGCTCTCAGATAAGATTCTTGATGCTTTTTCGGAATTTCAAAACTTTCAACTCTACCAGGATGAGGGAAGAGACAAGAAGATTAAAGAAATTATAAATGAGACAAAGAGAAAGATGATGATAACTCTTATCATAGCTTTCCTTTGGACAATTATTCTTGGCTTAATTATACCTGGAAAGATTGCCCTTCCATTTAAGAAAATTAAAGACGCAATTAGAGAACTACAAGACTGTAACTTTGATGTTTCGATCTACTATTCTCAGGATGATGAAATTGGGGAAATTGCTCGTGAGATGAACAAAATGATTCACTCTTTCAAAATATTTGAAGAACTGCGTGCAGATAGAATTGCAGTAGAAAATAGAAAGTTTGATGTGCTTGCAAATATGGTTAAGAGACCTGTTCTACTTGCCAATGCTAATGGCGAACTAATTTATTTAAATAATAAAGTCTATTCTCTTCTTCAAGTTCAGTCAGAAGATTGTATTGGAAAAGTAATGAGTGATGCAGTACTACCCACTTGTATTATTGAAACTTATGAACTCGCGATTAAAAGACGTTCAAAGATTGAAAATGCGGAAATTGCCATCGAGAAAAAAGAAGAGGGTAAGAAGTCTGAAAAAGATGTGGGAGATAAAATCTCTCATAAATTAGATATTGAAGGTGAGGCCGCTGAGGGAGAAGAAGTTCCTGAAGAGGAAAAGCCAAAAGAATATGTGTATCAGGGCTATGCGTCAGTAATTCCTATTCGTGGAAAAGAATCATCTCTTGATTACTATCTCATGGTTATGTCTAAGGAAGTTCAGTCCTAATAATGCTTAGCGTTTAATGTTTATGCTGTTTTGTCTTTGCGTTTTACGAAAAAAAAGCTATTTACTAAGGTATTATCAACTAATTATGTGGAGGCCTCTATGTTAAATAGACTTTTTGCTGTAATTTTAGTTTATGCATTTACTTTTAATGCAATAGCTAATGTAAATAACCAATCACTATCAAGTCTTCTACTTAAGTATGAGTACGCACTACTGCTCATCCAAATGCTCATGAAGCTGAATTTAGATCTGAAAATATTAATAAAATGAAAGAAGTTGTTTCTGAATATGCATCTCAAGTATCGAAAGATGTATTAAAGAATGACTTTAATAAAATTGTTGAAAGAATTCCTTCTGCAGAAAAAAGAGAGCTCTTTCTTGAAACAATTGAGAACTCTTCTTTTGAAGAATTAAAAGAACTTGCAACAAATGAAGCTATTCTTAATCAAGCATTCAGAGGAGATAGCTCTAACTTCTCTGTTAATGATGGTGTTCAAACTTATCACATTATCTATGCTGTAACGATTGGCCTTTTTCTTTACCTCCTCCTTTCGGGAGAAAGCACTTCTAAGGACTATGACTTCTTTTCAAGCCGTACTGTTTGGGTAAGCGCTTACACTTCATCTGATTTTTATATTTGCTCAGGAAGTGATCTTTTTCCATTTGAGGCGCAAAGTTTACAAAATGAAGCAAGGCAGAGTTGTATAAATAATTCCCCAAATCCTGATACTTGTGCATTTGCAGGTTATAGTGCAACGACACAAGAACCACTTTTCGATTACCAACCTTATACATGTATGATCAGCGCACTTTATAGCTCTAAGAAATTACAAGTTACCGAGTAAGAAATCTTAAAATTTTATTTATGTAAGCCAGCTACTAGCTGGCTTTTTTAATGGAGCTGACGAATTGCTGTAGTTAGTCGAATAAATAAGCTACTAGAATATTTACATTTAGTTTAAATGACACAAATAGGTAGTTAAACCTTTGAAATCTATGCTAATATTCTCTGGTTTACGGAGTATTTAATGTTAGATAATAAGTTCATTCGAAACTTTTCAATAATTGCCCATATTGATCATGGTAAATCGACTCTTGCCGATCGCTTGATCGAAAAAACTGGTAATATTACTGATCGTGAAAAAGAAGATCGTATTCTTGATAATATGGATCTAGAAAAAGAACGTGGTATCACCATTAAAGCACAGACTGTTCGTTTAAAGTACGAGGCTACTAACGGCGAAACTTATTATCTCAATATTATCGATACTCCAGGTCACGTTGATTTTTCTTATGAGGTGAGTCGCTCACTTGCTTCTTGTGATGGAGCTTTATTAGTTGTTGATGCTTCTCAAGGTGTTGAGGCGCAAACACTTGCTAATGTTTACATGGCCATTGAGAATGATCTCGAAATTGTTCCTGTTCTAAATAAGATAGATCTTCCACATGCAGAACCTGAAAAAGTTAAGCAAGAGATTGAAGACGTTGTAGGAATCGAAGCTGCTGATGCAGATGAAGTCTCAGCAAAGTCTGGAATTGGTATTGAAGCTTTACTTGAAACAATTGTAGAAAAGATTCCTTCTCCTACAGGAAACCCTGATAAACCACTTCAAGGACTTATTTTTGATTCTTGGTTTGATCCATATCAAGGGGTTATTTTTCTTTTGAGAATTGTCGAAGGAAAAATCTCTAAGAAAGACAAGATCTATCTAAAAAACTCTGATCAAGAGTATGAAGTCTTAAAGCTTGCTGTTAATACACCGTTCTTTACAGAAGTAAAAGAACTTGGAGCAGGTGAAGTTGGAATGGTCATCTGTGGTATTAAGAATATCAGAGATGTAAAAGTTGGAGATACAGTTGTAAAAGCAAAGGAAAAAGATACTCCTAGCTTGGGTGGATACGAAGAAGTTAAGCCAATGGTTTTTTGTGGTGTCTTCCCGGTTGATTCTACGGACTATGAAGTATTAAAAGATGCTCTAGAAAAACTTGCTCTAAATGATTCTTCATTTACTTATGAGCCAGAGACTTCTCAAGCTCTTGGTTTTGGATTCCGTTGTGGATTCCTTGGCCTGTTACATATGAATATTATTCAGGAAAGACTTGAAAGAGAGTTTAGTTTAAATCTCATATCAACAGCACCTTCCGTTGCTTATAAAGTTAAATTAGTTGATGGTGGTACTGTCAATGTCGATAATCCATCTGAAATGCCTGATACAACAAAAATTGAAGAAATTACTGAGCCGGTCGTTAGTATTTCTATTCACGTTCCAAATGAGTATGTTGGTAAGATTATCAAACTCTGTGAAGAAAAACGTGGGATGCAAACTGGAATGAATTATATTACTGAGGAAAGAGTACAGATTATGTATGACCTTCCACTTAGTGAAATGGTTTTTGATTTTTATGACCGTCTTAAAAGTATGACGAAGGGTTATGCTTCAATGGACTATGAGTTTAAAGGCTACGTTCCTGCAAAATTAGTTAAGGTTGATATTCTTCTTAACGGAGATAAGGTTGATGCTCTTTCAATCATTTGTCATACAGATAATTCTTATTATAAAGGTCGGGATTTAGTTGGAAGGCTAAGAAAAATCATCGATCGCCAGCAATTTGATATTGCGATACAAGCGGCAATTGGAGCGAAAATTCTTGCTCGTGAAACTGTTAAGGCGCTACGTAAGAATGTTCTTGCTAAATGTTATGGTGGTGATGTTTCGAGAAAAAGAAAGCTTCTTGAAAAACAAAAAGAAGGTAAGAAGAGAATGAAGATGGTTGGATCTGTTGAAGTTCCTCAAGAGGCTTTCCTTGCTGTACTAAGTGTGGATGAGGATTAATGAATACAGTCGAAGATGTCCTAAATTCAGCCATTGAAGTTTATTCTCAGAATGGATTCCTTGAGTCAATCAAAGAAGCTAAGGAAGAGTATTTTGAACTTGCAGGTAAAATTCTTGAAGATGATGATGACTTTGAAAGTCGGATGAATGGATTTAATTACTGGTACCTAACTCAATGGAACCGAGATCATGGGGCACTAATTGAAAAGTTTCTAAATGATCAAGAGATTGATGCTAATCTGCATGATGCAATTAGTAATATAAATCATTCTCTTTTTGAATATAAGGGGAAAAGCTTTACGGGTAAGCATTGCTTCAAAGATATCCTGCATGATAAAAAAATTACCATAGCCAACGATAGTTTTAGTCATTCAATAATAAAAGGTGATCTTTTTGTTGCAAGGTCAATTGAAATGGACTCTAAGATATATATGCTTAACGATGTTTCTTTACTTCCGTCTCAAGTTAAATCTATTCTTGTAAAAGAGTCTAAGAAGGTAAGAAAGCTTAATGACAAAGGCCGTGACCTTGACTTTCTTATGGAGATTGAAAAACTCAAGACAAAATGGCGTCGCTATGGCCATGTTGATCCTAAAAAGATCTTTGTTTTTAACCTTTAAAAATCAATATCATTTCTTGATATATATCATGCTTTATTCCATTTTACGCATTGCTTAGAATATTGTTATAACTTAATAATATTGTAACTCGAGGCTAAAGTGAAGACGAAGTCGATTTGTGTTGATTTAAGTATTTACATTGTTGAAGAAGACCAGACTGTTCTGTCATATGTAAAATCCATTGTTGAGAGTGCTCATACGGTTTCTACTTTTTCAAATCCGCTTAAATTTTTAAAAAATTACAAACATGATCCACTTAATTTAATTATTTGTGCTACTGAGTTTTCGGGGCTTCATGGGGATGAATTGATAAAAAAAGTTCATAATAGTTTCGGTATGGTTCCTGTCATTTTTATTACTGATTCAAAGGATTACAAATTATTTACTGCTCTTGTTGAAAATGGTGCAGTTGGTGCGCTTGCTAAGCCATTCTCCAAAGAAGAGCTCATTTATTATGTTACTTGTGCAGCGAAATATGTCTATCAGCGATCTATAGGTGAGATAAGTTACAAGTCTCTTTTAAGGCACTTTGGCGAACTAAGGGATTATTACGTTAGTATTCAAAAAGAAGATAAACTGATCGAATTAGAGCAGGAAATTCAAGGTTTTTATAAAATTAAGCAACTTATATAGATTTTGGCTCAGATGTCACTTCAAACTCTTGCGCTTCTTTTAGGCTATGTTTCTTCTTAAGTAAGAATGGAATAACACCAAGAATATTTACGATTAAGATCATTAAGAAATGTAGATTAAAAAGGGATGCACCATTTGAGACTCCAAGAAGACTGAAGAGTTTTTCGAAGAGGAAGTGTCCAACTCCTGCTCCTGCCGGTGATATAGGAATCGCAACACTAATTAATCCAATCGGAACAATACTAAAGAGAAGAGATAGTGGTATATCTGTAGGATAAAATGGACGTGTTATAAGCCAAATCGTAAATACATTAAGGAATTGAACAGTTAAGCTTATTAAAAAAGAGAGAAACATAACTTTTTTATCTTTCCCAAGAAGCCAAGTTTGTTTCAGAGTATTTTCTACTTTGTTTCCAATAATTGGTAACTTCTTAGCAAGTCTTAAAAATCTAAGTTGGATACCTGAGGGAAGAAAGAGTGCAATAATAAAAGCTATTCCACCTAATGAAAACAAGAAGTTAAAATTTAATATTGCTTTGATCTCGGGAGATAGTGAAGCGATCTTCGAATAGTTAAATACGGTGAAAATACCGGCAAGAGCAAGAAGACCACATAGACCTATTACTCGATCCACAAGAACCGAAGTAACGAGAAATGTTTTAGAGAAGTTCTTATCGAGATCTTTAATATAGACGAGCTTAATAACATCTCCAGTTACAACGCCAG
>CAWUIU010000195.1:0-6644 GCA_963922285.1 uncultured Oligoflexia bacterium
ATTATGACCTTGAAGAGGATGCCGTTGAAAAAGACGATTATGACCTTGAAGAGGATGCCGTTGAAAAAGACGATTATGACCTTGAAGAGGACGCCATTGAAGAAAGAATTTGTATGGCATTTGAGTTATTTCTTACTCACATCAACAAGAGAAAAGAAGAGTTTGTAAGATGAAAGTTCTTGTATTGAACGGTCCTAATCTTAATATGTTGGGAACTAGAGAAACTGATATATATGGTTCGATGTCTTTAACTGAAATTGAAAAATTTACAAGAAGAGAGATTGAGAAGTCACATAAGTCTGTAGAGCAAGAATGGTTTCAGTCTAATTCTGAATCAGAAATAATTGATAAAATTCAACAAGAAAAAGACTCTGTAGATTTGATTGTCATTAATCCTGCAGCTTATACTCATACAAGTGTGGCGATATTGGATGCTCTTAAGATGGTAAATGTGCCTATTGTAGAGGTGCATATATCAAATACTAATAATCGTGAAGATTTCCGAAGCGTTAAAATCACTACCAAATCCTCTACTGCTGTGATAGAAGGAATGGGTTATATTGGATATTACTTAGCAATTAAAGGTTTCATACTAAAAGGATCGTAGGATGGAAATTCAAACAACTGATTTTAGAAAAAACTTAAAGGTCGAAATTGATGGTAAGCCATTCGTTGTTGTAAAGTGTGACTTTACTAATCCGGGGAAAGGTTCAGCATTTTATAAATTAAAATTAAAAAATTTAGAAAATGGAAACGTTATTGAAAGAACATACAAGTCTGGTGTAAGTACAGGCGTCATGAAGCCTGATCTTGATAATAAGGAAGTTGAATATATGTATTCAGATCCAGAAGGATTTAACTTTATGGATCAAAAAACTTTCGAAACTATTCATATAACAACAGAGCAGGCAGGAGATTCTGCTAATTACTTACAGGAAGGAATTAAGCTTGATGTGCTTTATTATAAAGGCAATCCAATTTCTGTTGAACTTCCAAACTTTGTTGAATTAAAAGTTGTTGAAACGGATCCTGGACTAAAAGGTGATACTGCTCAAGGTGGACTAAAAAAGGCGGTTATGGATACTGGTCTTCAGGTCAATGTACCTCTTTTTATAAAAGAAGAGGAAATATTGAAAATTGATACGAGAACAGGTGAATACGTAGAAAGAGTTAATAAGTAGAACGCCTACTTTTTAGAATGCCTTACTTCTGAGATAGGGAATTACGCAGCAATTCATAGTGTTTAAGAAAGATACAAAAATCTCTTATTCTCGACTAGATCAATCAATTAAGTTAATAAAAAAAGGACCATATACTGGTCCTTTTTTTATGTTCAATTCAGAAGAAACAAGCTTAATTTTAATAAGGCAGAAAAGGTCTAAGCACTTAAAATTAATGAAAATATCTTATAATAGTATATAAGTGGAGCGCTATGGAAGAAGCTTTTAAAATCGCAGATTATTTAGATATTAGAGATGAACTTTATCAACATAAAGATAAGGCAAACTCCTTTATTCAGTTCTGTGCAGAACATGAGTATTTAAAATATGAAGTAAGTGAGTTGGTGAAAAAAAATCTACATTTAGATAGCGATTATCTTTTAGAGATTGGTTTGATTTCTAATTATTGTGTTGCTGGAAAAATTTCTCTTGCGAAAGAAGTTTTATCAAGGTTAGTTGATAGGTTAGAGAAAGCAAAGTTATTTCAAAGAATTATTGATTTAGAATTCTATTTGATGAAATTTGATTTGGTCTTATCATTAGCAGTGTGCACTGAAAAGTCTCGTTATATGTATGGATTGATTGATCAATGTGAAAATCAAGAAAGTTATGTGACAGTAACAGAGATGACGCTTAATCCCCATCATTTTTTAAAATATGATTCTGATTTTACAAGCTTGTTTGAGTTATATCAGCTGATTGAAAAAATAGACTTCTTGAAGGCTTTTATGAGGGCAGCTCCTTACTATCGTTTAACAGAATCTCACAAGCCATTTCTTACACAAATAGCACTAGACCTTGAAAGTGATAGTTTAAGAAATAATTTAGGTGTTTCTGGAAATGAATTACCTGATAAGGAAGTGATAGTTAAGGAAGTGCAAGAGAAGTTGTCTTCAATTGACCATGTCATCAAGATTAATTCTGATGCAAATAAGACAATTTTTCGATCTGAAAAGTTATGGGAGATTGCAAAGTTACGTGAAGATATTTTTTCTGATTTTGTAACCAAGGATGTTCTTATTAACTCTCTTTATGAAATGGGGAGAATATATGAAGAACTAGATGAAAAAGAACTGGCAAAGAAATTATATGTTAAAGTCCTAGGACTGGATGAGAACTTTAGAAGAGTTAAAGTAAGGCTATTAGAAATTGACAAGAATTAACAAAGTACTTCTAGCATTTTTGTTTCTTTTATCACTTATCTTTTTTAGTGCATGGAGGGTTTTGAATTCACCTTACTTTGGTGAAATAGTTTCTAATCGAATAGGTAAAATTGTCGAGGAGAGGTTTGAGGGAAAGGTTAGCTTTTCTAAACTTGACTTCTCTCTCATACCTTTATCAATGAGTTTGAAAAATGTAAAAATATCGAGAAAAGATCTCTTCGTATCTGAAGTCTCTAGTTTGAAAATGTCATTTACCATCTGGGACTTTTTTAAAAGTGATTTGAGAGTAGATGAAATAGGCATATCAGATGGATTTATTATTCTCAATATAGACTCTAAGGAAGAGAAGACGCCAAAAAAGATAGATATCAATAATATAAATATTTTTAATCAAATTGATAGCCCTTTGAAGGGAAAGCTTCCTTTTGAAATTGGTTCTATTTATCTTGACTCGATTGATTTAGAGCTAAATGAAACAGTGTACCAAATAGATAAAGTGGTTTTCTCTCCATATAAAAATAGATACGAATTATTACTGTCGTTGAAAAATATTCAAATAGGTCAGGAGAGTTTAGATCTTGCCATGATAAATCTTGATATCTCAGAAAAAGAATCACGTGTTTTAGATATGAGGCTATCGAAAAATTTTTCTGTTGTTAGTGGTAAGGGAAAAATTGATCATAAAAATAGAAATAGACTTAACTTTAAGCTGAATACAGTAGGATCAATTCCGACATTTATTTCAGATGTTATAGCAGTTAATGGTTTAGTAGATGTAAGGCTAAATGTTGTTGGGGATCCAAAAAATCCAAAAGTTGGTTTTGTATTGGATGGTAAAAGTATTGAAAGTCCTTATGCTAATCTGGACACTGTAAGTGTTAAGGGAGGTTATCAAAATAAAGTAGTATCTATTGAGTCCCTGAAAGCTACAAAGAGACAGGGGGAGGTGGAGCTATTGACACCTACAGATATTAATGTTGAAAAATTCTCCCTTAAAAATATAAATGCAAGAGTTTCAAATTTATATTCGCATGATCTTTTAATGTTTCTTGGAGAAGATTTTAAAATATTGAGATCTCGATTAACAGGAGATATAAGACTTAGTTACATAGGTGAGAAATTCGAAGTTGAATCTGTTGGTGATGTAGAGCTTAAAGGCACTAAGTTAGGATTTAGCAATGATTTGATTGCTAATGAATCGTTGATTTTAAGAGAATTCAAGCTGACAAATTTGCCAGGAATGACGACACTTAATTCAAAGTTAATAGTCGATAAATATACACTAAATGCAAAGGGGTATATTTCAGACAAGGATATTGATATCAAGCTTACGGCGCCACTGATGGAACTCTCTACTTTGGGGGGGGAGATAGGCAATGCTGTTTCTGGTTATGCATCATTAGACGTGGCCTTTATTGGTGATCTGAGTGATGTGAAAATAAAGGCAAATGGTGCTCGAATAAGAGATGCTAAAGTTATGGGTTATTCCTTGCTTAATGATACAAGATTCGATTTGAGCTACTCTTTTAATAGTTCTGAGTTGAAAATCATGAATTTATACATGAAAGATAATGCTGAAGGGAAAGCAAACGGGATCATAAACTTTGAAAAAGAAACATTGAAAATTAATATAAAATTACGATCTGTTCTTGTTGAAAATATATCAAAGCATATTACACCTGTTTGGGAAACTGTGAGGCCTTATTTTCAGTATGCCTCTGGTGCTGTTGATGGAAAAATTGAACTTGTCGGTAAATTTGAAGACTTGAAAATAAGAACATTGATAAGTTCTCGCCGTTTCTATTATCTTGGTGAGTCCTTTAAGTCGTTCAATGCAGATTTTTCTATAACAAATAAAAAGGTTTTGATTCAAGAAATCTTACTCAGGAAGAAAAAAGGAAAAATAAGTTTTAGTCTAAATATAGAGGACTCAGAACTTAAGTCGACTTTATTAGATATCAAAAATTTAAACATAAGATCATTGGATAATTTCAAGCGATTCCAGTTCAATTATGATGGGGTTTTAAGCGGAAGTTTTAAAAGCTCTCTTGTAAAGAAAAAACAAGAAGCGAAGGGGAGTTTTATTCTGCAGAGAACCTCAATTGGTAGAAAGAAACTTCAACCTTCTGTTGTCACGATAGATCTGAAAAATGATAAAATTTCAAGTTTGGCTACGGTTCTTGGTAGTCGTATAAAAATAAATTCGGAAATATTTATTGGTCCATCAAACAATAAAGAATCTTTTTTTAATGCTGATATTAATATAAATGATTTAAAAACTATTTTTGGAATTTTGTCTGTCAATAATGTCTATAACACTAATATTAGTGGTGACCTTAGTAGTAAATTAAGAGCTAGGTTTAAGTTAAAGGACCTCGACACTATTGATTTGGACTTCAGCCTTGATCGCTTCTTTATTCGAAAAGGTAATAAATCGATATATTTGAATAAACCAGGTCTTATAAGTATCCAAAAATCCGCTGTGAAAAATATGGACGTTGAAATTGCAGGTAATGGTGGTAATTACAAATTAACAGGACAAGGTAATAAGAATAGTGGCTATAAGATTAATCAAGAATTCGCACTCGATTTAGACTTTTTAACTCTTTTTACAGGTGTTCTCAATCAAGTAGAAGGAAGAGTTTACGGTAGAGGGTCCCTTGAGGGAACTTTAGATAATATACAAAATACTCATACAATTAATGCTGAGAGAATATCTTTCAAAGTTGCTGGAACTGATTATCAAATTGGCGAAGGTTATTTAAAATCAATTCTAAATAATAGTGTATGGCAAATCGATAAGTTAGGTTTTCGTTATGGTGGTGGAGAAATTACGGCATCAGGGAAAAGTGAAATTGGATTCAAATTTCCTATTTTTGAAATTAATATGAATGCGAAAGATGTTGCATTCTCTTTTTTAGAAAAGTCATCTGTATTGGTTAATAGTAGAGCTTCTTTAACGGGTGCAAAGCCTCCTTATTCGTTAGTTGGTAATATATTTATCAATGGTGGACGTATTGAAGATGAAGTAACTGCTTTTCAAGGAAAGAAAGAGTATCTAAAGAGTGTTAATAAATATATTAATGTAAAGAGTGAAGGAATTACTAGTCTTTTAGATGCAAGATTTAGAATACAGAGTGTTGAAAAAGTCATTGTTAAGAATCGTCTCGCTGATCTGCAAATGCTTGGTGATGTTATTGTTAGTGGAAGTCTCGATTCACCAAAGCTTGAAGGAGAAGTAAAGGTCGTCCCAGAGACAAGTCGATTCAAATTTAAAGGAAATGACTTTGTCATTAAGACAGGACTTATTTATTTTGATGGTAATAATGAGAGTAGTGGTCCTGGGTTAAACTTTGAGAGTGTTGCTAAAATAAATAGCTATGATGTTAAGATGAATATAACTGGTGATGTTGAAAATTTACAAGTTAATTTAGAGTCTGATCCAGTATTAAATAAAGATGATATTTTCTCGTTACTAACTCTTGGGATTACTCAAGACTTTTCTAAGAATTTAGAATCTAAAGATAGAGCCAGTTTAACGACGATTGGTTTAGGTACCTTATTAGTGGATCAATTAAAAATTAATGAGGGCCTTGACTCAACTCTAGGTTTAAAACTATCTGTTTTACCTGAGATCAGTGAGTCTGAAGACAGTCCAATTGAGGCATCTAAGCTAGATTCTCAAAGTAAAGTACGAACAGCAACTAAGTTGAGGATTCAAAAAAAGTTTTCAGAAGATGTGGATTTTACATTTTCTAACACTTTTGGAGATGATTCTGAACAAAAACAGGAAATAAATATGAATTTTAACTTGAATAAGCAATGGTCTGTTCAAGGTGTTTTTGAGAGTGAAAATACAACAGAAGATAATCAAGAGGAGGGATCTGTTGGTGCAGATATAAAGTATAAATGGTCATTTTAAGAGTTCTACTTTCTATATTTATATTTTATTCAGTCATCGCAAATGACTTCATATCAAGTCGTGTAACTTGTAGCGGTGGAAGTGAATGTAGCGTATTAAAGAGTGACCTTGAAAGAAGATTAAATTCTATTTCAATATATAAAGAATTATATTCATTATTGAATGTTGAACTACAAAATCCTGTCTATGACACTTTTCAATATAAGATTCAAGAAAAAGTACTGTTTGTAGATTTTTCGATAAAAAAGAGAATTTCCCAGATTGATTTTTATAATAAGAATGACTTCTTTAGTCAGGGGATTGAAGATACATTTGACTTAAAAGAAGGTGATTATTTCA
>CAWUIU010000196.1:0-6612 GCA_963922285.1 uncultured Oligoflexia bacterium
AATTCTAAGTTAAAGAACCCTATGCAGAAGCCTACTTATTTTATAAACTTGCTATCCTATCAATTCTAAATTAGTTTTGAAAAGTTCTTCTCTTATCACCGTAGAAAAGGTCTAATTCTGTATCTTCAGAATCAAACTTATCGATGAGCAATTGAACCGCTTCGAAGTTATATAGCTTGAAAACTTTTTCGAATTCAGGACTTACATTTGAAACTCGAATTTGATCATTTCTATTATTCATTGACTTGATTGTTTGGACTAAAATTCCAATTCCTGATGAACCAACAAAGTTAAGAGCGGTAAAGTCTAAATTAATTAGTGCTGTAGGATAGCTACTTGCTAGCCTTTTAAGCTCATCTTGTAGTGGGACAATATTTTCAAAGTCCATACCACCTTCTAAGTGAATGTTAATGTTTCCACTTGAGTCATTTATTACACGAGCTCTCATCGTCATATCAAATCTCCTTTTGCATAGTGCAGCATGTAAATCTTATCTTCTTTGTGCGATGCATGATAGTCGGAAAATATTTTTCATGTCAGGATAGGCCGAACAAGAGAGAATTATGCAATTAACACTAGTTACCACACCAATTGGTAATCTTAATGACATAACAGAGCGTGCAAAAAACCAATTAAGAGAGTCGGACTTAATTATTTCTGAGGATACTCGAGTCACTAAAACTCTTTTAGAAAAACTTCGTTTAGATTTAAGTGGAAAAAAAATAATAAGTTTCAATGACCATCAAAAAAATCGTATCGATAGCTTGATTAGCCAGATTAAAGCAGCAAAGAAAGCGACTCTTGTCTCTGATGCTGGTTCTCCACTAATTAGTGACCCAGGTTTTCCTCTAATAGGAGAGTGTCTGAAAAATGATATAAAGATAGACTCTAATCCTGGTGTAAGTGCTCCTCTCGTTGCTCTGGAGCTTTCTGGATTACCACCTCATCCTTTTACCTTTCATGGTTTTTTAGGTCGTAAAAAGGGAGAAATTCAAAATAGTCTTGAGACTGCGAACGCTTTTGGAGGAACTCATATATATTTTGAATCTCCACATCGAATCATCTCGACATTGTCTCTTGTTGCTCAGTTTTTTCCTGATGCAGAGGTTTGTGTCGCCAGAGAGCTGACTAAAATGTATCAGTCTATCCACCGATTTAAGGCCAGCGATTACGAAAAATATGAGATAATTGAGAAGGGTGAATTTGTCCTTCTCGTTTATTTTGACACAGGAAGTCAATCTCTTGGCTCAGGTAATAAAGATCTACAGAAGTTAAGTGAGGCTTACCTTAAAAAACAAAGTCCTAAAAATCTTGCTAAGCTTATTTCAGGTATCACAGGTGAGAAGGTTAGTGATCTCTATTCTCTGTTGGTAACCAAGTAATAGAGTCTGTTTTTTGCTAAATATTAAAGCTTGTCTTTTAAATGTCGATAAATTCTAAGTAGTTGAAAAAAGTTTTCAATATAAGGAAATTTATAGTGGCAAGTAAAACAGAAAAAGACAAGATTATGAGATATGAAAGTTTAATTGAGTTAGGTCAATTAACTTCTTCTTCATTAGACTATAAAAATATAAGAAAAAAGTCAGAGACAAGAATTTCAAAACTATTAAATTGCCATAAAACTTTTATTTATCACTTTGATGATAAGAATGATCAATTAGAACATCGTAGTTTCCTTGAAAACAAAGCCCTTGAAATAAATTATAAGGTTGATGAATTAACATATGTTGGATCATGTGCTTATCATGGGGCCATACTACATATTAAAGACTTTTCGGATGAGGTAAAATTTCGTCGTTGTGCAAAAGCTTTTCAAGAACTTAAACCGACTAATGTCTTATTGATTCCACTTCTTAGTAAAGGAGAGTTGCTAGGTTTGATTGAATGTATTCACAATGATGAAAAGCTATTTGATGCCGAAGATATCCATTTTGCCGAGGCCATTGCTATTCAAATGACCATGTCTCTTGAAAATTATAAACTCTTTGTGAAGTTACAAAATCAATTTATCCAAGTCGTTGAAGCGATGGCGGATGCAATTGGTAAAAAAGATACTTATACAGGTGGACATACAAAGAGAGTTCGTCACTTTGCTGAAGCAATTGGTAAAGAGATGGATCTTGCTTTTGAAGACATGAATAATTTGAAATTGGCTGCTGTTCTTCATGATATAGGTAAGATTGGAATCGAAGACAAAATACTAAAAAAGAGAGCACCTTTAACTGATGAAGAGTTTAAGGTGATGAGAGAACATCCTAAACTAGGTTATGAAATTTTAAAGCATATTGAGTCTTTAAACGATGTCATTGACGGTATGAAGTATCATCACGAAAGACCTGATGGTAAGGGGTATCCATTTGGTCTTAAGGGTGATGAAATACCGCTTATTGCAATGATTATATCAGTCGCCGATACTTTTGATGCCATGATTAGTACTCGACCGTATCGTAAAGGTTTACCACCAATGGTGGCATGGCAAGAAATTTTAGATCATAGGAATACGCAATTTGAAACAAAGGTTGTGGATGCTTTTGATCGCTATTTCAAAAAGTCAAAGATGCATCGACCTGACAAAGTAGTCAAAAAAGCTGGTTAGGTTAAAAGAGAGAGGGAGAGATGATTGTAAAAATTGTAGGTGGACACGGAGGTGTTTCCCCGGGCTTTAGAGCAACAAGTTATCTCATCGATGGTAAACTATTAATTGATGCTGGAAGTATTGCAAGTGGTGTACCTATCGCAGAGCAAGCTCAAATAGATAATATTCTTATATCACACTCTCATCTTGATCATATTAGTGATCTTGCTTTTTTAGCTGATAATTGTTTCGGTATGAAGGGAAAACCATTTGAAATTTGGACGAATGAAGAAGCAAAGACTAATATCATGACACATCTTTTGAACGATGCTATTTGGCCTGATTTTACAAAACTTCCTTCTAAGAGTGAGCCGACACTTAGAATGAATAGTTTTGAAGCTGGAGAAAGTCGGCAAATAGGTGATTATAACGTAACTGCTGTAAAGGTTAATCATTTCGCAGGCTCTTTAGGATTTATTATTGAAAAGAATAATGCTTGTGTTGTTTTTACACAAGATACTGGACCAACAGATAAGATCTGGGAATTAGCAAAAGAAAAAAAGAATTTAAAAGGTATATTTACGGAAGTAAGCTTTCCAAATAGTCTCTTGCAAGTTGCTAATGATTCTCTGCATCACACACCTGCGACCATGAAAGAAGAGATTAAAAAAATGCCAAAAGATGTACCTATCTTCTTAGGGCATTTAAAGCCTAACTTTCAAGATCAGCTCTATCAAGAGATTGCTGCAATAGGAGAGCCTAGAATTACTATTTTAGGCTCAGACGACGCAAGTTTTGTATTTTAGATTTAGACAAATTTAATAAACTTTTTTGACATCTAATGACAGATCTCCTAGTTTTGCTCTAAGGAGAGTGTCATGTTCAAATATCCATTAGTTCTAATTCTAATAGTTTGTAATATTTCTAGTTTTGCAAGTTCGCAGCGAAAAGTTAAAGGTACGCTGAAAATAGATTTATCTAGTATGCCTCCAACGCTAAACCCTTTTACTGCTTCTGATTATTATTCACTTCTCGTTCATGATCTTACTTATGAAAAACTTCTAAATGCTGATGAAGATACTGATAATTTTTTTTCTGGAATAGCAAGAGAATACACTGTCTCTGCGGATGAATTATCTTATACTTTTAAAATTAGACCTGGAATAAAATGGCATGATGGTAAGAGCTTAACGGTAGACGATATTAAATTCTCATTTGATTCAATTATAGATAAAGATAATACTTATAAAACTGCGCAGAGTAAGTCTCTTTATGAAAACTTAGAAAGTGTTAAGATTATCGATCAAAATACAATCGTTTTTAAAATGAAGAAAAAAGCGTTTACTAATCTAAAAATTATAGCTTCGACTTATATAATCCCAAAGCATATTTATCATATCTCTAATACTAAAATGAAAAAGAGAATCAATCGAGAAATTGTTGGCTCTGGGCCATATCAACTAAAGAAGTATGATCATAATAAGGGAATCCAATTGACTTACTTTAAGGGATGGGTACCAAAACATAAAAGATATGAAGAGGCATATAATTTTAAAAAGATTTATTACAAGCTTAATCGCAATAGTGGTATGAAAATTCAGCGCATGGAAAGAGGAGATATTAACTACGCTGGCTTAAATGCTGAACAATTTGTTAAAAAAACAAAAGGTAGTAAATGGGGGAAAACTCTTATTAAAGAGAAAGTTCTTAACAAGGAACCCAAGACGACTCGATATATAATGCTTAATCTTAAAATGGATATATTTAAAGAAAGAAAGGTAAGGCATGCGCTTGCAAAGCTTTTTAATCGTAAGCTTATGATTGAAAAATTCTACTACAATATGATGCTACCTAGTAATGGCCCCACATACTTGCAATCTGAATTTGCTGATCCAACTGTTGAAACTCATAGATATGATCCTAAACTAGCTTTGGAAATGTTGCGCTCTCAAGGTTGGAAAGATACTGATGGAGATCAGATTTTGGACAAAGTTATTAATGGAAAAAAAAGAAACTTTAGCTTCACAATATTAGTTAGTAATGAGGACGCTCAAAAACAATTATCAGTCTATAAGGAAGACGCAAAGAAGGTTGGTGTCAATATAAGAGTCAAGCTTATTGAATGGAATGCGTTTATGAAGACTGTAATGGAGAAGAATTATGAAGCCGCTTACGGTGGAGGTCTCTTTTCTAAGGATTGGTCACCAGAACAACTCTTTCATACTAAGTCTATTGTTGATGGTGGTGCCAATTTTGCAAATTATAGCAATCCTAGAATGGACAAGCTTATGGATATTGCGGCTAATTCATCTAGTAAAGAGGAGAGAAGAGAAGTTCTTCGTAAAGTCTATAAAGGAATTTCGGAAGATATGCCATTTATATGGCTCTTCAATGATCAATATGAATTCTATGGGCATCACAAGGATATCATTAAAAAGCAAAAGACTTTTACTTATCAGATAGGCCAAAAGTTTTGGTCAATGAAGAATTAAACTCAAGATATTGGCAAATAAACATTTAAGAATACCAACAAATGAGTTGTAGCTGTTTGCAATAGTATGACTCACATTTCTTATTAGAGTAAGTAAATGCTAGTTGTACATTTTTTCAGTTGAAGCATGATTTTTTTTACCATGCAGTAATATTTCTGACTTCTTTAATAAGAAGCGGGAAGGAAGGACTCAAACAAAGAGCTCAATGTGAGATCTCTCATGGGAAGCAATCGACGCTTTGTTTATCTATAAGTGAAACGAAGGTTGTTTGTGTCGATCAGGAAGGAGGACTAACAGCACATATTGTTCTAAGTGAGATCATTATTGACCGGTGGGTTGAAACTGCGCGTTTTATACCAGAAGATAGTTTCAAGCTTATTAATGACATAGAAATAAATGATCTCTTAAATAGTTGTGAGGCAATTTCGCTCGATTTACTAGAGGGAAAAAATAATGTGAAGAGTCTTGTTTTTACAGCAAATGATGATTGTTACTTATCATACTATGTATTGGGAGATTGTACTAGATTTTGTGTATTGAGAGATTCCTCAACTTCTAAAGACGCAAACATTATTTCAATACTTTAACGAAATCGACAATACTTTTTACATATAATCCTTACTCGATTTTTCAAATAATCTTCATGAGCTCACAAAAGCTGACATAGTTGTTATATGGAAAACTTAAAATCGTATAAGTATGTGAAAACAAAAATAATATCTAAAATATTATTTTCTTTTCTATTTCTTGCTTATCACACTCTAGCTAGTACCCAAGTTCCTAATGGTATAAATTGTCATGAAGCAATCAAGACCTTCATGACTACTAAACAAGATCTTGAACTTACCTCTTATTTGAGTAGGGTCAATTTCTATAACTTTTGGGACGAAGGAGAAATGGTCGTTTTACACATTGAAGATTATTTAGAAAAGTTTGGAGAACATCTTTTTCGCAAATATTTCTTGAAATATAGCGACTTCTTGAAAAACGACTATCTAGAACATGTTTATCAAAATGCTGTTCAACATAGTTCTCTTGTTCTTGCTAAAGATAATCAGGACTCTGTAAATTCAAGCACTTTTACTAAGACTACAATATTTCTTACCGAAACTGGTATAAGAATTGAAGTACGTAACCCTAAAATCAAGCCGTTTCCCAATTTACTTCAGAAAAGATTTTTTAGGGGCGATAATCCCTCAATATTAAAAGATCGAAATGGCTTCAAAGGAAGAGGTGTCGCTCATAAGATGTTAATCGAAGGGTTAAAATATTTACCGAGAAATTCATACATTGAGTGGATAGACGAAGATGAGATTATAGTTAAGATTTTCTTAAGCTTATCTGAAGAGTAGTGAAGTGATTAATAGACGAAAAGTTTTTGTATGGCCCTATTTTAAGGGCTATTTTTATTTTAAATTGAGAGTGTCCTGAAGTTTGTGTATAGAGAGTCCTCAACTCCTTAAGACATAAATATTATTTCAGTAACTTAACGAAATCGGGTTCTTTCTCAGAAAAGGTTGTTGAGTAAAAAAGCAGACCTTTCTA
>CAWUIU010000197.1:0-6609 GCA_963922285.1 uncultured Oligoflexia bacterium
TTAACGAAGCCGTCTCTAGCTGTTTTACATTGCACATTTGCAATAGTGTTGGCTTAAAGATCTGCATAAGTTATTATGGCCACGTATTTAAGTCAATATAAAACTGGACGACAACTTGCAAAAAAATAATCAGTCAGGCCTTTTTGAGGGCAAAGAAGAACATTTAAGCAACGCACCATTGGCACACTCTTTAAGACCAGAAAAATTATCTGATTATATCGGTATAAAAAAACTCTTTAAAAAGTATCCTTTTCTAAAGGGAGATCGTCCTGGAAGCTTTATTGTCTGGGGACCTCCAGGCACAGGAAAAACAACTCTTGCAAAAGCCCTTAGTCACGAAGTCAATTATAAACTCTTTGAATTCAGCGCTGTTTTATCAGGAGTACCAGAACTTAGAAAAGTCATCAAAGAGATTCAAGAAGAACAGTCCCTCTATCAAAGAAGGTCCATACTCTTTATTGATGAGATTCATCGATTCAACAAGGCACAGCAAGATGCTCTTCTACCCTATGTTGAAAATGGAAGTTTTACTTTTATTGGTGCTACCACTGAAAAGCCTGGAGCGAGTATTAACCGCGCCCTCCTTTCGAGGATCCACGTAGTGGAATTAAAATCACTGGATCAAAGCACGCTAAAACAAATTATTAAAAGAGCATCTGAAAAACTGGAAATAGATATTATAGAGGAAGAGTCCTCCCTAATAACGAGTATTTGTGCTGGAGACGCCAGAAAAACTCTTAACGCTCTTGAAATGCTTACCAAGCTCAAAGAGGAAGATAACTACTCTGTTGATACTCTGAAAGAAATCCTTCTCAAAAATGCTCGCAATTATGACAAGGGAGAAGATCGTCACTACGATGTTATCTCGGCATTTATTAAAAGTATGAGAGGAAGTGATCCTGACGCTGCCTTATTATGGCTAGCCGTTATGCTTGATGGAGGCGAAGACCCAATCTTCATAGCAAGAAGACTTGTCATCTTCGCCTCTGAAGATATTGGGAATGCAGACCTTGGGGCACTCACTCTTGCAAATAATGCACTTCAAGTTTGCCAAAATATTGGAATGCCAGAGGCCAGAATTACACTTGCCCAGGCAACAACTTATTTAGCAAGTACAGTTAAATCAAATGCCGCCTACATGGCCATTAATGAAGCCCTCGAATATGTCCAAAATAGAAATACAATAGAAGTACCAAATCATCTAAAAAATTTTCCACATAGTTTTGAAAAGACTAAATACATCTATCCTCATTCGCAACCTGGCTCATTTGTTGATCAAGAGTATGCACCAAAGAAAACACCTCAGTTCTATCACCCAAAGGAGTCTGGAGTTGAAATAAAGATTTTAGAACGCCTAAAAAAACTTTGGTCTAACAAAAAGAAATATTAGTCCCAACGATTAAAGATAATGTGAGCCGTTGTTTGCAAATCTTTAGTTACAAAGAAGTAACCAAGGTCTGATTCAATGTAACATACTTCAGAAGCTAAACGGCCAGAAACCATTGTATTACAAACCTGTTTAGCTCTTCCATGCGCACCCTTGCCAAAATTAATATCATTATCACCGTCACAACCATGCAAGTATAATGTAGCTCTAATAATCTCAATAGCCTGAGCTATTGAGTCATTATCATGTGAGAGTATATCAATTTCATCGGTGTCAACTTTAAATGAACGACTATCAAGGGCATAATCATAAGTAAGTTTTGCTAAGCACATCTCTTTAGAAGCGAATGTATATGATGAAAAAACGAGAGTCGCTAAAATACTCAAAAGTTTCATTTTTGTCTCCGTGTGTTCGTTCTCACTCGCTCAGAAAGAATCCTCCCCCCTAACACAAGTCTGACATTTATAGAAAAGAAACATGAGAATGGCAAATAGCTTTTCCAATTATGAACTTAACCTACTGAAATTATTGTAAATCATTATTTTATTAGTCTGGACTAAAGTTTTATATTAGCAATGTTAATATTTTATTGTAGGATCCGTGTACTTTTTAAAGGGGAATTTAGAGAATGAAGGCATTGATAACGTTACTTTTTTTAGTTTCAACAACAAACGCAGCGGTACACAACTTCTACCCAACAGCATTCGTAAACGCGGTAAATAGTAATGCACCAGTTAAAGAAATTATGTTTCAAGTTTTAAGTCAAACTCACACTAAGAGAAATGGGAAGAGAGACTTACTAGGCTGTGACCCGCAAAAAGGCCACTGTTACTCACAAATTTCACTAGGCTACAAAGGAGCAAGAAAGGTTCTTTTTGGTAACCTACACCTCGAAAAAGATAGTAAGGGTTATTACATCAAAGATGTATACTGTAATAAAACAATTAGATCTCAACAGGCAAAGGTTGGACCGGGAAAGATACCCAATCACACAATCATCAACTGTGAGCATACTTGGCCACAGAGTAAGTTTACTTCTAAATTCCCTAGAGGGCTTCAAAAGTCAGACCTACATCACCTTTACCCAACAGATAGCCACGCAAACTCAGTTAGAGGAAACTACAGATTTGATGAGGTTAACGGAACTTATGTAGATAATTCAAACTGTACAGCTTCAAGAACTGAGGGACATGGTGGAAAGTTTGAACCACCAGCAAGTCACAAGGGAAATGTTGCAAGAGCACTATTCTACTTCTCTATTAGATATCAAATTCAACTTCCATATAACTATGAATCACTACTTAGAAAGTGGCATGATATGGATCCTGTCGACTCTGAAGAAAGATCAAGAAATAATATGATCTACAATGTACAAAAAAACAGAAATCCCTTTATCGATATGCCGCACCTAGTGGATAGAATTTCCAACTTTTAATAACCAATTAAACAAATATCACCTAAGGGGCCGAAATTCGGCCCCTTTTTTAATTAGAAAACCTTATAAAAAATATTAGCAATAAGTGATTAATTATGTATCATCGTCGTGCAATTAGTATGGAGCACAGATTGAAACTTATTAGCATCCTTATTCTCATTAGTTCGTATGCACATTCTTACGATAATAATTACTACCCTAACATTTTTTTAAATCAAATAAGTCAAAACGTTAGAAATGGAGAATTAAAGAATAAAATATTTTCTCTTCTTAATGAAAGACATACTAAATATAAGAATGGAAGAGACAAACTTGGTTGTCAGTCAGGCGGAGAATGCTACTCACAAAAGAAATTAAATTATGGTCAAGCAAAGAGCTATCTCTTTGGTGAACTGCACTTAGAACGAGATAATCAAAACGAATATTATATAAAAGATGTCTATTGTAATATTGAATATCACTCGGGACCAAAAGTTGGAAAAATTGGCCCAGGAAAAGTACCGAATCATAAAATCGTAAACTGTGAGCACACATGGCCTCAAAGTCGTTTTTCAAGTAAATTCAATTCTAAACTTCAAAAAAGTGATCTTCACCATCTCTACCCCACAAATTCAAGAGCTAATTCCATAAGAGGTTCTTATGATTTTGGTGAAGTAAATGATAGCCAAGGTTTAAATTTCAACTGCAAGTCTTCTAGTTTTGCAAATAGGACTTACGAACCGCCAAAAGAGCATAGAGGAAATGTCGCACGATCAATGTTTTACTTTGCAGTCAGATACCGTCTTCCAATTGACGATAGAATGGAAAAATTCCTAAAGAAATGGCACAGAGAGGATCCTGTTGATCTCGAAGAAGAAAGAAGAAATGACAAGATATTCTCTCTTCAAAACAACAGAAATCCATTTATTGATTATCCAAAACTTGTATCAAGAATTAATAATTTCTAACTTGACCCTTTAAAAAGCTCTCGCTAGATTCCTTACGTGCTAAACATAAGTGATTACCACCCATTTGATCTAAAAGAAGAAACTCTTAGTTTAAATCTCAGTGAAGATATTCATTCCTATATTGTAAAAAAATACTTTGTTCATGGTGAAATTGAACCATCAAGTTGGAACAAAATTTCCTCGCATAAAAAGTCCATTCTAGAAAAGCACTTTGACTTTTCACTTCCTAAAATTGTTTGGAAAGGAAAATCCAATGATGGAACTGTTAAATACTTAATTGCATTTAATGACAAGCAAACTGTAGAGGCTGTAGCAATTCCAACGGATAATCGTTTTACCCTCTGTGTTTCTTCTCAAGTTGGGTGTGCTATTGGTTGTAAATTCTGCCATACTGGCACGATGGGTCTCTCTCGCCATCTAAAATCAAGTGAAATTGTTGGACAACTCCTAGTTATTCAAAAAGATCTTAAGACGAAAATAACTAATATTGTTTTCATGGGACAAGGAGAACCACTACATAACTTCTCTGAAGTTGCTAAATCATGTCATATTTTTATTAATCCTAATGGGCTAGCCCTTTCAAAACAAAAAGTTACGATTTCAACATCAGGACTGGTACCGCAAATCAATCGTTGGAAAGAACTACCGGACGTAAATTTAGCGATTTCTTTACACGCCATAACTGATGAAAAAAGAAATAAAATAATGCCTATTAACAAAGCACATGATCTCGAAAGATTATTTTCTTCAATTAAAAATTTACCCCAAAAACCTTCACGCCGTATTTCTTATGAATATATTTTAATGAAAGACTTTAATGACAAAAGTGAGGATATTGATGGTCTTATAAGTCTTCTCCCCAAGAAAAATTCTAAAATTAATATTATCCCCTTTAATGATTATCCAGGAAGTGACTTCAAGTCTCCTACTAAAGAAAAAGTATTATGGTTTCAAAAAGAGCTTCAATCAAATGGTTTTATTACTACCATCAGGCAAACAAGAGGAGATGACATTCTCGCAGCCTGTGGCCAATTGAAGTCTAATCTTGAAAGAAGAAACCTCTGGTAAGAGATTATCTATTTTTACTCAAATTAATTAGTTTCTTTAATAGCTCAGTATACTTTCGACCAGATAGGCTCCAAGCTTTGGCTATTTCATCATCTATAGCCAAGTTTGGATTTGGATTAGCCTCGATGACAAATGGTATGCCATTCTCTGAGACTCTCATATCAATTCTTGCAATTCCGTTAAGACCTAAGCGAATATATGCTTTTTTCGCAACATTGATAATTTTCTTTTCTAAGACTGAATCCAAACTGGCCTTTGCTACATCAACACCTTTTTTTTCACGATACTGTTTGGACCATTTAGCTTTCTCAGAATAAATTTCTTTTTCAGGCTCATCAACATTATTAAACTTTAGCTCTAAAATTGGTAGAACATCTAGACGAGAATTTCCAACTATTCCGACATAAACTTCTTTACCTTCAATAAACTCTTCAACGATAACTTCAGTTTCATATTTTTTATGTAAATATTGAACTCTCTCTATCGCTTTTTCTGCTGAATTAACAACAGATGCATTTGATAAACCAAGTGAAGCATCTTCATAAAGACACTTTACTATTACAGGATAATTTAATTTAGAATTTATTTTTACTTTCTTCTTTCTTGAAAAAACTTGAAACTTTGCATTTGGAATCCTGTGATAGGTCAGTATTTTTTTTGCAAGAGCTTTATCCCTTGAAAGCATTAAACCTCTAGGGCCACATCCCGTATACTTTATCTTTAATAATTCTAAGAAACTGACAATATGTTGATCGAAGAGAACATTACCATCAAATTCTTCTAAGAGATTGAAAACTAACTTAGGTTTAAAACTATTTACAGCTTCTCTGATAACAGCTAGTTCAGAATATACTCCTAGAGTTCGTACTTCATGCCCCATTTTATCAAGATGTGATATTACATCAAACTCTGTAATCCAAGATTCATATCTTATATCTTTAGATTGATCTCTAATTGATTTTTCGGGCGGGATTAAATCAGAGTGTGTAATGACTAATATCTTCACATAATAACTCGATGACTTTGAGAATTAAAATACTTAAAAGTATGACTATAATAACATTCTTCTAAAATTCTAATCTGCTCTCTCTTTGAAGTCACCTTTTTATTAATTTTCAAGCTTTGCGCTTTTGACACTTTTTTAAGGTTTGATATTGCTTCATGTAATTGATATTGCTTCAGGCCTAAATTGAGGGCTACTTTTGTTTTTAATTGATAGTTATATTTTTTTATCAACTTTATGACATCTTCACCTTCTTCATCTTTTCCGAGACTAGGATGTAAGTGCGAGATTGAAACTCTCCCCAGATTCTTCTTCTTTAACCTTCGACGCTTTGCAATTAAGTATTCTTCAATTGTCATATCCATTTCAGAGTAATGATCAATAGATTTATTTAAAATAATATTCTCTTTTCGATGACCTACATTTTTCATAAGCCGATTCATATAATTTAATTTTTTTAGGCAAGACCAATTCTTATACTTCGCTCTCCAGGAATTTCGACTATCCAACCATACAGCAAACGTCTCAGCCCAGTCTTCGTCAGGATGAGATTGAGCATATCCTTCTTCGAGATTACGTACAAAGCTCTTTGAATATTTTTTATAAGTATAGCTTTTAGGGTATGCCTTCTCATAATTTCCAAAAATATTTTTCCAATTTCGATCATCTTTAAAGAAATAAGCATGATCAATGGCATGTCCACATTCATGTCGAAGAAGCCTCATGAACTCAAGAGGACATTCTCCTTCAACTCTTCCGATATACTCTC